>DASUPZ010000106.1:0-7659 GCA_036280855.1 Pyrinomonadaceae bacterium
TTCCGGTTGCAAGCGATCAGGCGTTGCGCACGCGCGCATGGGTTGAATCGAATCGACGCCTCGTCGAAAAGCTTTCTGATGGACAACTCGCATATGTCTATCTTCCAAACACGGGCCAGCCGGGCTACCAGAGTTTCAATCGTTACTACTTTTCGCAGCAGGACAAGAAAGGCGTCATCGTCGATGAACGGTTCAATGGAGGTGGCTCCGCGGCCGACTACATCATCGACGTCCTGCA
The DNA here is from genome assembly GCA_036280855.1 of Pyrinomonadaceae bacterium. Lineage (GTDB taxonomy): Bacteria > Acidobacteriota > Blastocatellia > Pyrinomonadales > Pyrinomonadaceae > PSRF01. Next base: position 239 of record DASUPZ010000106.1, read on the forward strand.
ACGCGACTTCGACGGCTACTTCAACAACGTCGCCGGCGAGCGTTATCCATTTACGAGCCCCTCCGCGGGAATCTGGGGGCCCAAGGTAATGATCATCAACGAGATGGCGGGCTCGGGCGGCGACTTGATGCCGTATATGTTCCGGCGTCGCAAGATTGGACCACTCGTCGGCAAACGCACGTGGGGCGGGCTTGTTCACACGGCCGACACGCCGCCGTTTGTCGATGGTGGTTCGATGATCGCGCCGCGTGGCGGTTTCTTCACGCGCGACGGGAAGTGGGCACTTGAGAACGAAGGCGTCGGGCCAGACATTGATATCGAGAACTGGCCCAAGGATGTGATTGCAGGAAAAGATCCCCAACTCGAACGCGCCGTGCAGGAAGCGATGCGGATGTTGAAAGAGCGTCCGGTCGATCGTATGGAGAAGGAACCGGCGCCGCCAGTCTGGGGCCAGCGGCCTTAATCCGCGTTTTTAATCCGCGTCATCCGCGGCTGTTATTAAGGATTGTCATCGCCGTCCCTTCGAAGATCTGCTCTCTTTCGTGATCCGAGATATCCAGATCTTCAATGGACGACACTGCGCGATCGATCGAACCCAGCAGGTGTGGGTAGTCGCTGCCCATCACCATGTGATCCGCTCCGACCATGTTTCGCACCATCGTCAATGTGTGCGGGCTGAACGAAACCGTGTCGTAGTAAAGTCGCTTCAGATAAACGCTCGGCAGCTTGTCGATCTTCACACGACAGTCGGCGAAGTCGCGAAACCCGTTGTCCATCCGCTCCATCAGGTAAGGAACAGCACCGCCGAGATGACCGATGATCCAGCGAATGTCAGGCAGCTCCTCAAACATGCCGTCGTAACACATGCGCGCGACTGCGAGGCTCGTATCAAACGGAAACCCGATGATTGGACCAAGCACGTACTCGCGAAACGCGTCTGAATTCGCGGGGATCATCGGATGAAGAAAGATGCAGAGCTTCAGCCGGTTTGCTTCTTCGAAAAACGGTCGATACTCCGGAGACGTGAGAGGCTTGCCGCCGATGTTGCTCAGCAGGATGACGCCGTTGAGTTTGAGTGTGTCGATGGCGCGATGAAGCTCTTTGAGTGCTTCGTCGGGCGCGTCCATTGGAATCGAAGCGAAGCCTTTGAAACGTTTCGGGTGTTGCGCGATGAGTTCCGCGTAAGAATCGTTGATCATCGCGGCGACTGCGGGTTGATGCTTTGCGTCCGTGAAGAAAACGTTCGGCGTTGAAAGTGAGACAACTTCAACGTCGATGCCCGCGCGATCCATGTCTTCGATTCGCTTTGAGACGTCAGTCATCGCTGGAGTGACGCCGAAGAAACGCGCGCCTCGATGGGTGATGATTGTTTGACCGGTGGAACTCGTGCCGAAAGAAAACTCCGACGGAAGATCTCGAATCGTTTGGAAGTAGGCTTCGGTGTAGAAGTGTGTGTGTAGATCGAGTTTCACGTTTACAGAGTGAGATCGTAGCGTTGTTCGGTCCTGATTGTTCCCCAGATTTCGTGTGTCTTCTCTTCGGTGACTTTGAATCCGTATTCGCGATACAGATGCGCGGCAGTCTTCAACTCGCTGATCGTCCAGAGCCACACCGTGCGAAATCCTCGTTCGCCGCAGAAATCAAGCGCTTGCTGCATCAGGCGACGGCCCAAACCGTGTCCACGCGCATCAGGATGGACGAGGAAATATCGTAACTTCGCTAGTTCATTCGATTCGGCCGCGATCACAATCGATCCGACGATACGCCCGTCAATCTCTGCCACCGCAAACAGATCTTTTGACGAATCATAACCCTTCGCAAACTCCCCAAGCCCGCGGGCAACATCAGCCTCAAACGTATGATCCAACCCAAACTCCCGCGCATACAAAGTGCCGTGCAGGTGAATCACATAGCCAATATCTCCCGCCTCAATTGTCGTCCTGATCCTGTCCATCTTGTAATCCTGAAATCCTGACTAATATAAATCGTGTCTCACCTGTGAATGCAACGCAATCGTAACATTCCTGAATTCGTCGCCGGTGTTATAGTGTCGATCAGTCAGGAAATTTCTTCTTGTCTTCCATCAGGACAGCGGCGGCGGCAACCCGGCAGCTTCCAATTTTCCAATCCAATGAGCACGCACCAACAGCCTACACTTGTGAACGGCCATCGCAGCAGTAAAGACAACTGGCTGGGTTTTGTCGGCGACGTGGTGAACTTCACGGGCGAGGTGTGCTTCAAGTCGATGCTGCGCATCGATGGAAACTTTTCGGGCAACGTCACTTCGCAGGACGGCACCCTCATCATTAGCACCGGCGCCCAGGTCACAAAGGCTGTGATTAAAGTAGCTGTCGCGAAGATAAACGGCACCGTCGAAGGCGACATCCTCGCGAGCAAAGAACTCGTCCTCGGCCGCACCGCCAACGTCAAAGGCCAGGTCACCTCACCCGCACTCGTCGTCGAAGAAGGCGCCCAACTAAACGGCCAGTGCCGCCGGATCGCCGGCTAACTGACAGGATGAACATGATGAACCAGGATTTACATGTAAATCCCTTCAATCCTGTCGATGACGGCCACTACTCACTCGCCGCGGTATACACGAATCAATTGCCCGCGCAACTGACCTGCCTTAGTAACAGCTTCGACAACGCGCTGCGCCTGACGAAATCGATTCGGATCTTCCGTACAGATAATGATACCCGCATGATCAGGCACTTGAAGATGTAACCGCTTGAAATCCAGACGATTTAAGGTGAGAACCGCTCGATCCAGCTCGCTTGCTCGCGCGAGAAGTTCCCGGTCAGTAATGGCTAGATTTGCTTTACCATCGTCGAATGCGGTGAGTACATCGTGGCCCAGGCGGCGTAACTCTTCGACTACTCGGTAAGGAAAGTTTTCGTCGGCATACAGCGCCATCAATCATCTTTCTCGTTAGCTTCTATCTGCGCATCGATTTCCGACCGGTGAGATCGAACGAAATTCCACGCGTTTGCAAGATCCTGAACGGTGAGGCTGGGATAATCGCGAAGCAAATCGGCGTCATTGGTACCGAGACGGCGGGCTTGTTCAAGGACCCAAACAGGTATTCTGGTTCGCGTAATACAGGGCACCCCTCCCATGACTTCCGGCTTGCTTTCAATCCCTGGAAAATCATCGCCAAGGTCGCGAACAATCCAGCGGAGTAGCTCCGCCTTCTCGGCGCGCGTCATTTCAGAAAGCATTTTTTCTCTGTCTGCGGGAGTCACGGGAATCTTTATATCATTTCTAAGCCCACCCGAAAACGAACGGGACCATAGACCTACTTCCAGCGGCGGCCGTGCTTGATCACGATATCTACATCCTGTAGCAGGTTAATGTGCCTCAACACATCGCCGCGGACGGCGATGATGTCCGCGTACTTTCCTTCGCTCACCGTTCCAACCCGATCAGAAACCTTCATCGCCACTGACGGCCAGTAGGTGGCGGCGCGGATGGCCACCATCGGGTCGATGCCGAAGCCGTTGACCCACGCGTCCAACTCGCGCCACGTCGTTTGGCTGTGGAAGTTCATCGGAATGCCGCTGTCCGTCCCAATCAAAAGCACCACGCCCGACTCCTGGAGTTGCGCGATCTTTCGCGCCAGTGTCGGACGGCGCAAAGGCGTGATCTGGTAGTAACCGAGCTGCCCGGGTTTCTTCAACGAGCCTTTGATGTCGTCGATGATCGTCTGCGGCAGACCCAACTGCCACGACGGATCATCAAGCTGCTCGGGATTGTCGCGAACGTACTCGTAATTTAAAAGACCCTGCACAGTCGGCGTCCAGAACAACGGCCCAAGACTCATCTTTGCCGTTCGTTCGCGAATCAGCGCGATGATCTCGGCCGGATACTCCGGCGCCGTCGCCAGGCCCGTGTGTTCGAAACAGTCAACACCAACCCGCAATCCGCGACGAATCTCTTCAGGCCGGTGTGAATGCGCTACGACGGGCAGCTTATGTTTGTGTGCTTCGTCGACAACTGTCCCCATTTCCTCCAGCGTCATCTGATCCTGATCGATCAGTTTGATCACATCCACGCCGGCCTGGGCCAGCGTGCGCACTTTCGCGCGCGCATCCTCGACACCGTTCACACCCCAACGTACATAGTCAGTGCCCGGATACGGTTCGTGTTGAATGAACGGACCAGAGACGTAAAGAGTTGGCCCGGGTATCTCTCCTTTCTTAATGCGCTCACGCACGGCGATGCTCGCTTTGAGCGGCGCGCCAAGATCGCGCGCGCTCGTCACACCAGCCATCAGAAGCTGGCGCGCGGATGCCGGCATGATCACCGTTTCCATCATCGGCGGATACGTCTTGTCCCAGTGCGCGTAATCACTGTGACCGTTGATCATCAAATGGACGTGCATGTCCCAGAGACCCGGCAACACGCTCATTCCCTCGGTTGAGATCACCTCCGCACCGGGCGGAATCGCGAGCGTTCCAACCTGGCCCACTGCCTTGATTCGTTCGCCTTCGATGATCACGACACTGTTGCGCAGCGGTGTGCTGCCGTAACCGTCGATCAGCGTTCCGCCCACCAGCGCCTTAATGTTTTTGGATTGGGATTGGGTATGCGAGACCTGTGGCGCGATGGATAAAAAAATCAAAATAATTAGCCACGGAATAACGCGGATAGTACGGATCAGGATGGAGTTCATCTCTTGCCTTCGTGTTTTTCGATTGTCAGTAGTTCGGTCGTGCGATCAGTTACGCTGGGAACCGGTTCGAAGTGTCCTTCAGTCAATAGCTCTCTGGTTGATCCGTTTTCGGTCGAGGGGATTTGCTGCGGTTTGCGTCTGGTGGCTGCCTCGCCGGCCTCCTTTGCCTTTGCAAACAGGACCACGGATCCGAGTCCGCACGCGACCATGATGATGAATCCGAGCATCGCCAGGCCGGTAAGAATGTTTCCTCCGCTCATCATGAACTTGTAGACGATGCCGTAGAGAATCACGGTGAGCACGCCAAGGCCAAACACGCTGAGCAATGCCACTCCCATTTTCTCGAGCCGATCCTTTTCCTGCTGCAGGTTCACATCAACTCTCGTCGGAAGTTGCTCGTTGAGCGTGACGGCTATCTTCTCGAGCCCCAGCCCGCAGGCACGACAAAAGTTTTGATCGGTCGCAGTTTTTGTTCCGCAGTTTGGACAATACATGACTTCCTACCTTGAAAAGCGACGCACGACGAGTGCGATAGGCAGACCAACAAAGAACATGATGATGAGTACGCCGATGATAAATCCTGAAAGCGTGGGTGGACGTTGCGTCACGTTTGAGAGCGGCAGGACAACCTGCGTCATAAACAGGTGGACCACCACGCCGTAAAGCAAGCCGAATGTTACGGGACGTTCCACGAGAACAAGAAATTTCCGGCTGGCGAAGTAGAAGACCGCGGCGGCGACAGTTGCAATCAGAAAGTGAAAGGCAACACCGAGAGCAACAGTTTTAGCGCCGCCGTTAAATGACGCCCTGCCCAGTACACCGCTTGCGATAAACTGTGCGACCTGAACCGGAGTCACACCGCTTCGCAACCACGCGCTCACACATGCTGCGATCAGATCGAGAGTTCCGGCGATTAAACCGCCCCAGATTACCGGCTGAAGATTCATAGCTTGTACGGGCCGCTCTACGCTACTGCCGTCGCTCTTGCGTCTTTATACAACGCGGCGCCCGCGATTGTTGCAAGAATCGTCGTGATGAGATGAATAGCTCCGGCTTTGAGCCACAGCGCATTTGAAAAGAACCCGAGCGGAATAAATTGCGCTGGTCCGGCGAGCGAGAACGCAATCCACGCAACGATTCCCGCGAGCACTGCAGTCTTTGGTCCAGCTCCGAACAAAGCTCGCATCGTGACGTAGAACATCATCGCGATGAAACCGCGACCGAGTTCAAACACGGCGAAGTAGAGCATCGATGTGCTGTGCGGCTGCGGCTGGACGGCACGCAACCCATCGTAGACCGCGGTCCAGTCGCCCTTCAGAATTGCTTCGTGCATAAAACCGTCAGTGACAAACATGATGATCGCAGCAACGAGGCTGCCCAGAATGAGCCGCCCCCAGTTGATCCTTTGCATGGTCTACCTCCTTCGGGTTGGAACGGACGCTGGAACAAGTCAAACCAGCATTACTTTATTTCGACATCGAGCTCACTGACTGTGGGTGGTGGACGGCGCGTCCATTGAGGACGTCCTGTCGCAACGGAACGCAGGCGTGCCGCACCGGGTTGAAACTTAGAAAGCATTTCAGGCGTGAGCATCACTGCTTGCGAGCCATGTCGCGCGCGTGGATCCCAGAAGCCCCACTGATTGCCGCGCAGTTGCATCACGAAGAGTCGTTCGGAATGCGCACCCTGGATGAGGTCGACTTCGACGTCCACTGTCGCGCGACCTGAACTCACCAGTAAAGTCTCCACGACTGTACCTGCCGACAAAGATTTCGGTGCATTGAGTTCCAGGCTACGGACCTGGATGTATGCGCGATGGGCCGATACCAGTCCCACCCCGATGTAAACAGCGATGAGGGGCACAAACACGCGTTTGAGCCAGAGGATGGAGGTTGAGTCTCGAATAGTCAGACTATCGAACACGTCACATGATTATGTCCACTATGCGGTCGCCTGAAAACGCTCCGCCGACCGTGCACGCGCCTTCGCAGCTTCAACTTCGCGATCACGCGGAGGAGCATTAGTGACAAGCGAATCGAGCAACTCCTGCGCGGCCCGTTCCACCTGATCCACGGCACGATTGAATGCCACCTCGTTGGCCTTTGAAGGCTTCGTGAACCCGCTCAGTTTGCGCACAAACTGCAACGACGACGCGCGAATCTCTTCCTTTGTTGCCGGTGGTTTGAAGTTATGAAGTGTTTTGATATTTCGACACATGCTTTTTTGTTGCCACCCTGATCTAAAACGTTGCGCTATGCTTTTTTATTCTCTTTTTGAAATGCACCTTCGAGAGCGAGAATTAGCAAAGCCAGCACAGCACCAATTATAGCGACGCCAAGAGCGCCGAGCCCGCACGCAACGCCAATCGCGGCCGTTAGCCAAAGGCCGGCGGCGGTAGTCAGTCCCCGGATGTCCAGCTCCTTATCCAACTTGAGAATTGAACCAGCCCCGATGAAACCGATGCCTGTAACGATGCCTTGTATCACCCTCGAAAGACCGGCCATGTCCATGCCACTGCCGGTACAGGCGAGGACCACGAGTGCTGTGCCGAGGCTCACCAGCATGTGTGTTCGCAGTCCCGCAGGCTTGCCTGCTTTTTCGCGTTCGATGCCGACGATTCCGCCGAGCACCACGGATGCAATCACGCGAACTAGAAAGGTTACGAACTGACGTGTATCAGGTAAACCGTTAGTTAACTCTTGCCATAAAAGGTCCATTTATCCCCCTTGATAACCTTGGAGTGGGG
>DASUPZ010000107.1:0-3832 GCA_036280855.1 Pyrinomonadaceae bacterium
TTTTTGCTCTGGTACTGGGCGGCTTACTTACTGCTCGACTTCATCGGGTTTGAGCTTTTCCTGAGTATATTTATCGCATTCGTCTGCCTGATGATCGCGTGCTTTGGCTACGGTCTGATACGAGCAATCGACGAAGCTCTGAAAGCGAGCACGAGCAGTTCCCAACTTCCGGCAGGTTCACGTCAAATTTACCAGCCAGCGGTGGCCACTGCTCCGCCCCCACCCGGCCCGCCGAGTATTCCCGTTTCCTGGAACGCACACACGGCCATGCCCCCTCCGGCAGATCCGCTGATCACCGGTATTTCCGATCCGATTGTGGGAAATCGGGTGCTGGGCATTTTCCATCTTGAGACTTGCGATTGGGTTGACCGCATCTCAGCGAAAAACCGTGTTGGTTTCTCAACAGCCTCGGAAGCCACCTCTCACGGCTTCAAACCCTGCCGCATCTGCTCGCCCGCGTAAACCTTCAGTTCGCGTGGCAGATCACCTCCACCAGGGAAATGGAACTCCTAAATCTCGACAGATCCTTCTTGCAAGTTGCTTTTTGATCTCTCGATGACGCGGAATGGTACTACTGCATCCATTCACAGGGTTGTGATAGACCGTGTGCCTGCTACCTTCGCGAACGAAGAGACAACCGTGAGTTTCAAGGTGCGGATGAGGTCGGCGCGCTTCATAAGATCTGTTTAGTGTTTCAGGCGGTCCGTAGTATCAAGGTTTCGCGAGTAACTCTTCCACTGCTCGAAAAATTCTTTTCAAACTCCTCACGATTCGCGTTGAGGATTAACTCCATCGCCTCGCTCAAATTTTCACGCACCTCGTCGAGGGTTTCGCCCTGAGTATTGGCGCCGGGGAGTTCGGCGACGTACCCGATATAACCGCCTTCTTCCGCCTCTTCGAAAATCGCTGTAAGTGTGAGTTGGGTCATAGATTCGGCGATAGTACCTCCAAATCAGGGGCATTTCAATTTGAAGCCTGTTAGCCGCGGATTGCACGGATTTAAGTCGGATTTTTTATCTGTGTCATCAGTGGCACGCAATTCTGTGACACTTCGCTTTTATAGTCGCTGCATGACTATCAGTGGTGAGGTGGAGGAGAAGCTCCGGAAGTTTATTCGTGAGTCGTCGTTCGCGACGTCCGGTGGGGTCGTAACAGACCTCGACGGCACCGCAGTGCACGAGTTTCAGGGACGGATCGCGATACCGAAGGAAGTAGAACTCGGACTCATGCGCCATTATGAACGTGGCCGCCCGCTCATTATCAATTCACTTCGCTTCCCCTTGTCCGTCATTCGCACATTTGGACAGGACTGGTACAAGCTCTCAAACGCTCCGATTCCAACCGTGACGCTGAACGGAAGCTTGATGGGATTCGTGACGAAATCGCCGGAAGACGAGCTCGAGTTTGAAGAAGCCGCGGCGTTTCCTTTGACGGAATCCGAGATCGTCGCAGCACTCGACGGCGTGCGTGGTCTGCTCGACGGCGGCATCAAAAACGTCCTCGTCTTTTACTACCCGCGCGACTGGCGTATCGGCGAAGTGATCTGGACGCCCGTTCCCGAAAACATCGATCATGTAAAAGAAAAATACCGCAGTGCCTCGGCAGTCACCGCAGTTGAATTTCCAAAACTCCAGGACCAGATGCTCGCCGAAGAAATCTGCATGATCTTCCTCCTGATCGATGCGCCTGAAGATCAGTTGATGGCCTACCAGCACTCGAAACGCAGCAACTTTGTTACGCACAAAGGCGTCGACAAGTTGTTCGGGGCGCGCGTGATGGCCCAGCACCTGCAATGCGATCTGCGCGACAGTCTCGGCGCAGGAGATACCGAACTCGACAACTTTCTCGCAGGCGTTGGACTCGCATTGTTAGTCGGAAATAATCAACTGAACTTTCGTGGCCTGGCGGATACGATCAAACTCAACAACTCCCAGGAACTCGGCGCGTTACTTTTCCGGGCAGCAGAACTCGCGGCAGGAAAAACTACACATGGATGAAAATTCCGATCGCCCCTCAGAGATTCGTCATTACCGGCACCTTGCCAAAAAGATTATTGAAACGCATTTCGGTAAACCACCCAGCCGGATCGTCTACAAACGTTCGGGTAAAACGAACTTTGTGTTCGCCATCAATCACGTCGAAGGACAGTTTGTAGTTCGCCTTACGCCGGAGAAGGAGCGGATCGAGGCGTTTCGAAAAGAGCTCTGGGCCACCCAGAAGGTGAGAGAGGCAGGCGTACCGAGTCCGGAAGTGTTAGCCGTGGGCAACGATCTGGGTCCTGATCCCTACATGATCGCGCGCCGTGTGACCGGCTCCGAAGCAACGGAGCATCCAAAACGCCGGGACATTGTTCACGAGATGGGACGATACGCACAGATTATCAACTCAATTCCAACAGAACACTTTGGCGGGAATTTCGACTGGAACACTTACGCGCCGAAGAAGCGAACGTGGCCTGAGTACCTGGACGAAGAGTGGCAGATGGATAGAAAGCTCAAGCTGCTTGGCGAGCACAAAATTCTTTCAAAGCAGGAGTTGCTCAAGCTGCGAGAGATCCTCGACGACACGAGAACGAACCACATCAAGCCGGCGCTGAATCACGGCGATTTGCGTTTGAAGAATGTCATCGTAGACGAGGACGGAGAGATTGCGGCAATTCTCGATTGGGACGACTGCATATCGACAATTGCACCGCAGTGGGAGCTATCGATCGCGTTGCACGATCTATCGATCGATGAGAAGCATCTTTTTCTTGAAGGTTACGGGCTGAGTGCTGAAGACGTTGAAAAGATGGCGCCGCTGATCAAAGCGTTCAATATCATCAACTACTCAGGGGCAATTGAACGCGCGATCGACACGAAAGATCATAAAACGCTTGGTGAGATCAAACTGCGGATGAGCAGCGCGCTGGATCTGTACAGCTTGACCTGAGACGCGGATTAACGCGAATTATCAGACCAGCCGTGCTGCCCGATCAGTGGCACAAAAGCACAACCTCCGTGATCTTCGATCCTCGGACCCTGTTCTGTTTTTATTACTCGAATCAAACGCTGGCTCTCGCGTGATTCGCCGACGGGAACGACGAGACGCCCGCCGATCTTGAGTTGCGCGATCAAGGGTTCGGGAATTGTTGGACCACCGGCAGCAACGAGGATTCCATCGTACGGCGCGTTTGCGGCCCAGCCGAGTGTGCCGTCGAAACATTTAACCGTCGCGTTGTAGATACCGAGCTCACGAATTCTCGCCTGCGCTTCGCGCGCGAGATCGCCGATACGTTCGATCGAATACACCTGTGCGGCAATCTGCGATAACACTGCTGTTTGATATCCAGAGCCCGCTCCAATCTCGAGCACCCGGCTGTTCGGACCGAGTTCGAGCAGCTCAGTCATCTTCGCGACGATGAACGGCTGCGAGATCGTCTGATTTGCACTGATGGGCAACGCGTGATCGCCATAGGCGCGACTCTGAAGTGCCTCGGGCACGAAATAATGCCGCGGCACGTTTCTCATTGCGTCGAGCACTCGTGGATCAATGATGCGGTAATGTTCGCGCAGGCGCGCGACCATGCGTTCTCGGGGGATGGAGTATTCCTGGAGTGAAGCTGAGCGATGTCTGTTTGCTGGCTGCACCGGAAGCAAATTCCGTTCGGCAATAACTTTTAGGTCTTGTGGAGTAGCTCGGGATCTTTCAGATAGTTCCAGGTTTCGATTGCAGTCAACGCCTGATGGTCCGTCATGTCGCTGCGAAGCGGCGTCACCGACACATAACCGGATTTGACGGCGTGATAGTCGGTACCCTCAACCGAGTTGACGTTGAAATACTCCTCGCCAAT
>DASUPZ010000108.1:0-2487 GCA_036280855.1 Pyrinomonadaceae bacterium
ACTCCAAGGTTACGCGGCCGCCCCCATCGTCGTGTTCAGCAGTGAAATCAAATCCTGATCGTAGATTCGCTTCTTTCGATCGGCAAGGTTCGTAAAACGATTGTATGCAGCGTCGAGCTCTGCGGGTGAGATATCGTAACCGAGTTCCATGTAGCGCAGCGAGAGCGCATGGCGTCCGGAGTGTTTACCGAGCACGAGCGAGTTTGCCGGAACACCGACTGATTCAGGCGTCATGATCTCGTAGCAAAGCGGATTGTTGATCACGCCGTGCTGATGAATGCCGGCCTCGTGTGCGAAGGCGTTGCGGCCGACGATCGCTTTGTTTGGTTGCACGTCGATGCCGACGATGCTCGAGAGCAACTGGCTCGTCGGATAAAGCCCGGTCGTGTCGATGCCGGTGGTAAAGGGTAAACGATCGGCGCGCACGTGCAGCGCCATCACGATCTCTTCGAGCGACGCATTTCCCGCGCGTTCGCCGATGCCGTTGATCGTGCATTCGACCTGCCGTGCTCCGGCCTCGATCGCTGCGAGACTGTTCGCGACTGCCAAACCGAGATCGTTGTGACAGTGAACGCTGATGATCACGTCGCGATCTCGCACGACGCGTTCGCGCACCTGCTGGACGAGGTGCGTGTACTCGCGGGGTGTCGTATAACCAACCGTATCGGGAACGTTGAGCACGGAAGCGCCAGCCTCGACTGCAACGTCGAGCACTTCGCACAGGTAGTCGACGTCGCTGCGGGTCGCATCTTCTGCTGAGAACTCGACGTCATCCGCGTAGTTGCGCGCGAGGCGGATGGCGGCGCGAGTCATGTCGAGGACTTCGGCTCGTGTCTTCTTCAGTTTGTGTTCGAGATGGATGTCAGATGTTGCGCAAAAGGTGTGGATGCGTGGATGCGCCGCATACTTTAGTGCCTCGGCGGCGCGTACGACGTCCAGGTCCGCGGTGCGACAGAGCGCAGCAACTTTAACTTCACGACACGCGGCTGCGACGGCGCGAACAGCGGCAAAATCGCCCTCGGATGCGATCGGGAATCCGGCTTCGATGATATCGACGCCGAGCTCCTGTAGCTTCGTGGCCATGCGGACCTTCTCGGGAAGGTTCATCGAGCAGCCGGGCGACTGTTCGCCATCGCGTAATGTTGTATCGAAGACGCTGACTCTTGTTTCTGACACGGGGGCTCCTCCTGTGAACAAGCGAGGATGCTACGGGTGGTTGGGCCAACAGTCAAAGCTATAATCTTTATAGAAAGATTAAAATTGTAAATAGATCAGGAAGGAATAGGTCGTATAAGTCCTATAGGGCCTATTAACGCGTGGGGCGGGCGTTTGTTAGGATCTCCGCGAGCCATGCATCCAAATACTCTGCGCAACAAGCTATCCGGCGTGATCGCGTTTCCCGTCACGCCATTCAGGGAAAATCTTTCTCTCGACCTCCCCGGCCTGCACCACAATCTCACGAAGTTGCTGGAGCATCCGATCTCGGCACTCGTGGCCGCAGGCGGAACCGGTGAGATGTATTCGTTAACGCCCGCCGAGTACGCGCGGGTCATCGAACTCACCACACACGCAATCGAAGACCGCATACCGGTGATCGCCGGTGTGGGTTTTGGTTACCGGCTCGCAGTCGAGATGGCCCAGGCAGCTGAAAAAGCCGGCGCCGACGGCATACTCGCGTTTCCTCCTTACTATCCTCAGGCGGACGACGACGGACTGTTCGAGTACTACCGCGCGATTGCCGGCGCCACGAAGCTCGGCATGCTGATCTACAGTCGCGACTGGGCCAACTTCACCCCTGCGATGGTTGAACGTCTGTGCGCGCTCCCGTCACTCGTTGCATGGAAAGACGGCCTGGGCGACATTCGCCGACTGCAAGCGATCATGAACCTCGTCGGAGATCGCCTGCACTGGATCGGCGGCGCAGGCGACGACATGGTCGCAGCGTACTACAGCATTGGAATCAGAACGTTCAGTTCGAGCATTGCCACGGTCGCGCCGCAGTTGTCGTTGAAACTTCACGAACTCGGCGAAGCCGGTGCAAGCGAAGCGCTCACAGAGCTGCTGGATCGTTGTGTGATTCCACTCTACGCGCTGCGCGCACGGCGCAAAGGTTACGAAGTGTCGGCAATGAAAGTGATGATGGACATGGTCGGTCTTAACGGTGGTCCAGTGCGCCCACCGCTCGTCAGCGTCACCGCCGCAGAAGAGGACGAGCTCCGCACCATCCTCTCCACCTGGGAAAAATTCCTATGATTTACATGTAAATCTTGTTAATTATGTACATGAATGAAGGTCGCTTTTTTCGTCACTTGTCTCGTCGATCAACTGTGGAGCAGCATCGGCGTGAGCAGTGTCGAGGTGTTGCGGCGCGTCGGATGTGAAGTTGAATTTGATAAGCGGCAAACGTGTTGCGCGCAACCCGCTTTCAACACGGGCTATCTCGACGAAGCGCGGCAGGTAGCGCGACGTTTTATCAGCATATTTGAA
>DASUPZ010000109.1:0-7524 GCA_036280855.1 Pyrinomonadaceae bacterium
TCGGTTGCGCCGTCGGGGAGTATTCGAAACACCGCGCTACGCGCGTTTGAAACATCACTGCGGCTGCGTGTTTGACCGGGCTGACCCTGAATCGGCGCTCCGGTTTCGTCAATGGGAGTGATGGTTACAGTAGCTGTTGGAGTCGTACCTTCAGAAGGTGTTGACGGCGTCACTGGCGCCGATGGTCCGCGCGAGCTTGCAGCCGCATCGCTCAATGCAAGTGCGTAGATCGATCCATCAGCCGCAGGTGCGAGAGCATGAATCTCGCGAAGCTGCGTGTCGAAGAGCGCGAACGTTTTTCCTTCCGGGGAGACTCGCAAGACTAATCCACCCGAGTCTGTGCCGGCTATCAGATCTCCCTGCGGTGTGACGGCGAGTGAGATCACGTGCGTTTGATTCGTGCTTACGAGTAGAGACGAGTCAGCCGGCGCACCTGCCGCACGAACGCGATAGAGCTTGCCGTTGTCGCCGGTGCCCACCGCGAGCGAACCGTCGGACATGATTGCCAGCGACCAGATGTATTTATCGCTTGGATCGAAATAGACGTCAGCTTTTCCGTCAGGAGTGATGCGATAGACCTTGCCGTCGGGCGACGTTCCTGCGAAGAGCGAACCATCGCGCGCCACGGCAAGTGCTGTAACGTCGAGTTCCGGTGCGTCGTAGAGAAGCGCGGCGGTTCCGCTGGCGGGAATGCGGTAAAGCCTGCCGTCGTGACCTGTGCCGAGAAACACGTTGCCCTGGTTATCGACAGTGCTGGACCAGACGTACGTTTGCTGCGTGTTGAAAACTTCCGTGAGCTTCGGTGCAAGCATCAGCACGCCGGTGTCGCTGATCGACACTCCGCGCGCATCGCCTTTCAAAAGTTCCGTACGCCCGCTGGTCTCCCAAACAGCCGGTTGACCTGCATGAACTGGAGTTAAAAAAAGAATGAGGAGAAGTGTTGAAATAGTTGCAAGGCTGGTTACTTGTTTAATGATCATCTTCTAATCAGTTTCCTATGTACTTGGCATACAGTGAGCGAGCGAGCGCGATCTCATCTGTTCCTCGAATGATTGAACGTGCGTCCTGAAAAACAGTTAACTCAAACTTCCCCGTCTTGAAACGCAGGAGATACTCATTGAACTTCACTTCGCCTGCGCGACGAAGTCGATCGGCGAGCGACGAGAAGTTGATGCGTGTTGGTTGCGACGGGGAGATCTGCACGGCATCACGACCGCAAAGCACTGCGGCCGCGTCCCCGACCTCAGACAACGTCTCGTACTTCCCGAGTGCACATGTTGGACAATCCGCACGCGGAGCACCGGGGTTGATCCTTCGCCACTCATTTCGCCAAACGTCGAATTGCATTAACGATGCGTGAAGAGCGTCGATGCGTCCGGTGATGAGTTTCATGACTTCACTGACCTGCACCGCTGAAACGACGTTGATGATCGGCATGATCACGCCGGACGTGTCACACGTGGGAGCGCTTGCAGCAGCAGGAGCTTCTTCAAACACGCAACGCAGGCAAGCAGTTTGATGCGGGCGGATCGTCATGGTCACACCGTATGAACCGACCGCAGCGCCGTAGATCCAGGTTACGTTGTGTTTCACGCAGGCGTCGTTGATGAGGTAGCGAGTGGCGAAATTGTCTGTGCCGTCGATAACGACGTCACACGCGTCGAGCAACTGCTCGATACTCGAGTAGTTGATGTCGAGGATGTGAGGTTCGATCTCGATTTCCGAATTGATTTGCCGGAGGTGACTGGCGGCGGCAATGGCTTTAGGCAGACGCTGTTCAGCGTCGCTCTCCGTGAACATCGTCTGCCGCTGGAGATTTGATGGCTCGACAAAGTCGCGGTCGACGATGCGCAGGTGCCCCACACCCGCGCGCGCCAGGGACTCCGCGTGGGCGGAACCCAGCGCCCCGCAACCGACAATCAGAACCCGTGCAGCCAGCAGCCGCCGTTGCCCTTCTTCGCCAATTCCACCGAACAGGATCTGTCTGCTGTAACGATCGTCCACTGCACGTCAGTATAAGCAATAGGACTTATAAGTCCTATAGGACCTATACTCGCCGCGAACGAATACTTAAGCCGTGATCCCGTACCGCTTGATCTTCGCGTTCAGCGTTGTCGGCTTCAAGCCGAGAAGCCGCGCGGCGCGCGTCTGGCTGCCCGATGTGCGGCCGAGCGCAGTCCGAATAAGACTGACTTCAAACTGGCGCACTTCGTCAGAGAAACGGGCTCCGCGTTTGATGTCCACGGGCCGGGAGATTGCCAGCGACTCCACTTCGTCCAGAAGTTGCAGGACGGTTTCGCGTAAAGTGTTAAGCCTCGCATCGACGGTCGCGACGGGGCGTTGTTCAACCTGCTGGGTGGTGTTGTTGTTTTCTTCTAAACCTAAAATTGATTCACTACTCATTGACCTTCCTCCACGAACGCGGCAGTGATACTTGCCGCCCTGGGCCTTATCCGGGGAGTTGGATCCGGCTGTGCAAGAATAGTCTCAGACTATTGAAAAGAACGCGTCGAAGTTGTGACGGAACGGCTAAATTTTGGGACAAAGCGTAAGTTGCCAGTGGCAGAAAGTAAGCAGCAGCAAACCTTGCAGCTTTTAGATTCCATTTCCCACCGCTCCCTGAAAGTTCGCTCGATAGTTTCTACTCAACGTAAGTTGCTTGCCGTTTTCCATGATGATGCGATACTCGCCATGAAACCACGGTTGCATCTCTTTGATCCGATCGATCTTCACGATCGCGGAACGATGAATGCGCCGGAACTGTCGCGGATCGAGCTGCTCTTCGAGACTGCTGATCGTCTCGCGTAACAGGTAACCTTTCTGGTTGTCGTAAACGCGCACGTAGTTTCCTTCCGACTCGATGCAGTAAACGTCCTGCACATTGAGGAAGAAAACGCGGCCGCCGTTTTTGATCACCAGACGTTCGAGATGACGCGGTCCACTCTTCAGCTCTTCAAGTAAGGCAAGGATATGACGTTCGCGATCACCGCTCTGATCGCGCATGATCTGTGCCTTCACACGTTGCCACGCTGCATCAAACCTTTCGTGGTCGAACGGCTTGAGCAAATAATCGAATGCGTGCACCTCAAACGCGCGCACCGCATATTGATCGTAAGCAGTAACAAAGATGATGTAAGGAGTTGTCTGCGGGTCGAGCGACTCGAGCACTTCAAAACCGCCGAGCTCCGGCATCTGAATGTCGAGAAAAACCAGATCGGGAGTTAACGACGCGATCGATTCAACTGCTTCACGACCGTTCGCACACTCCCCAACTATCTCGACGTCAGGATCATCCGCGAGCATTTCGCGAATCATCTCGCGAGCAAGTGGCTCATCATCGACGACCAACGCTCGAATACGTCTTGCGTTCGTCACCTTGCCTCCTACAAAACGTGAATAACGCAATGAACGCGCGTGAGTGAGAGATCACACAGTAAAGGAACACCGCAGTCGAATTACTTGTGACGCAAACACGTCAAGGAATTCATCGGTTCGTACGACAGGGTTAGATGCGAAGTTTCGTGTTAGTGGATAGATTGTTTTCGAGATAAACCGAGAAAGTGGAAGGGTAATTCAAGAGTTTGGACAAACCTTGGAGTGCGGCGGCCTGGCGCCGCTTTAGTATTCGATCACAGACGATCGATTAACAAAGCGGCGCCAGGCCGCCGCACTCCAAGGTTTAATCTTCTGAGTCGCGTGGGATTTCGAGGGTTACAACTAAACCGCCTGATGGATTATTCGCGAGCTCAAACCGCGCCGCGTCGCCATACAAGCCCGCAAGCCGGGCACGCGTGTTCGCAAGTCCAAGCCCCCTGCCCGGACGCGTTTCAACCGCCTGAATCCCTGGCCCATTGTCCTTCACTTCGATCCGAACGACGCCGTTTCTCGGCACCGCGGTAATCTCCACATGCCCCGAGTGTGAGTTTCCGATCGCGTGTCTCATCGCGTTTTCCACGATCGGCTGAAGAATCAAGTTCGGAACCGGAACGTCCAGCACTTCCGGATCGACTCGGATGTCCGTAGTCAGTCGATCCTGAAAACGGATGCGCTCGATCTCGAGGTAACCATTCAAGAACTCGATCTCCTGTCGCAGCGTGACCTCCATCGAGCCCGAATTTTCGAGTGTCAGACGCAAAAAATCGCCGAGCCGCGTGATCATCTTCCGTGCGGCTTCCGTGTCCTTGCTAAGTAAAGCCGAAACTGAATGAAGCGTGTTGAAGAGAAAGTGGGGATGCACCTGCATTTTCAGTGCTTCCAACTGCGACTGGACAAGCTGCGTTCGCAGCTCCGAGGCTTTCAATTCAGTTTTGCGAGAGGTGTTGTAATAGGAGAACGCATGGCTCAACAGCAGGATGACCCAGTAAAAGAGCAGCCAGCGATCGAGGTTGAAGTAGATATTGTTGAAGAGCCTGAAGGGGGTTAAGAGTTCGGCGCGGCCGATCAGCGGCAGGTAGATCGAGACATGCAGTACGAGCAGCACGGACGTGATCAGGAGGCTAAAAAGAACATGCAGGCCGGCCCTGCGGAGCCAGTTCCTGCGTTCAATACAAAAACGGCGCGAAAGCCACAGGACGAGCGGGGTCGCCAATGCCCAGAGGTAGCAGGCGGAAGCCTGCACGAGGAACCCCTGGGCATAACGTATCGGCCGCCCCTCCGCGTACGACATCATGTAAACCTGGGTAGTAAAAAATAGCGTGACGATCGTCCACGCGCCCCAGATCAAACCATAGCGTACCAGCCGACTCGAAAGTACAGACTCATCGTCAGTAATGGGAACGGGCTTGCTCATTAATTCTCGAACTCAAACGGGGTTGGCACTGGGAGGTACTGACAATGCAATCCCGATAAATAATGCCTGAGTAACACCGGAAGGGAGAAGTTTGTGACCAAAAGGACTTATTAAGATGCAGACGGGCCGCTATGAGTCACAGCGAACGGAAGTATTTTAACCAAGCGCGGCGGCTGCGGCTTCATACATGACCGGCGAACCTAAAAACTTCCGCTCTGTCCATAATTCGAATTGCATTCTCGCCTGGCCAACGAGCATTTCGAGACCTCGCACCGTTTCGCAACCGGCAATGCGTGCCTCCTGCAAAAACTTTGTATCGATCGGGTTATAAACCATGTCGAAAGCAATACGCGCCCCTTTTAACTGATCACGAGTTGCCGGTGTTTGATCGACGTACTGTCCCGATCCCAAAGGCGTCGCGTTGACGACGAGCGCGTAAGAAGAAAAAGAAGCGGAAGCGAGTGGTTTACATTCGATATTGAAAACCTCGGCGAGCGGCTGCGCCTTTGCTGGATCGCGCGCGAAGAGAGTTATCTTCATACCCAACCTCTTCATCTCCCAGATCGCCGCACGCGCCGCACCACCCGTGCCGATGATTGCCACTTCCAAATCCACCGATGACGTTATGAATCGTCGCAACGGATGGATAAAGCCACCCCCATCAGTGTTATATCCGCGCAGATGATCTTTCTCGACGATGATCGTATTCACAGCGCCGATTTTTTTAGCCTCGGGATGGATCCAGTCGATGCAGTTAATCACCGTCTCTTTGTGCGGAGCAGTGATGCTCAAGCCGCGCAGGTTCCAGTCAAACTCTCTGGTACGTGGATGCACCATCCGTTTGAAAAACGTCTCGATGTCCTTCACCTCGAACGGCAGGTAAACTCCGTTGATTCCTTCAGACACGAATGCGGCGTTGTGCATGTGTGGTGAGACTGAGTGCATCACCGGCATTCCGACCAGACCACAGATCATCGTTTCTTCATCGATCGTATCGATGTGGTAAACAGAGCGAAGCCTTCGAGCATTGAGCTGGCCGGGCGCAGTCGCGCTCTCTTCATCGAGAGCGCCATAGGTCAGAAACGATCCGCGGGACGGGCCGAGAATACGCGTTGCGATGCCCGCGTTACCCATCGCGATCGCAATGATCTCGCGGCCTTCGCTGCGCGCGCGGTCGATCAGTTGAAAAACGCGGATGCAATCAGTGATGTCGTTGGCCTGAACGGCCAGCTTCATAACTCGAGCGGGTGTTTGGGCCAGTTGGTTATAAATCCGTTCCAGGTCCGCAGGAACCCGATCAAAGTCATGATGCGAGACGATCGTTCTGGACCACTCAGGCGCAACATGCTCGGCGATATCAGCCTCGACATCCCACCACACGCCCTCGCCTCGCGGTGCCTGCGTTTTCCAGAACGCTTCACGTTCTTCGCGCGTGAGTTTGCGATATCCGCCTTGTTCTGCGGGACGGAACGTAAGAATGACTGGAGTTGAAATGTCGCTGATTAACGCGGAGAGATCCGCGAGTGGGTCCTCAAAACAATCAACCCGCAATTCAATCCAATCCGCGGATTGAAGCGCACTGAGGTTTGGTTCACCGATCGGAATACAAATCCGCGGTTTCTTACTTACGCTCACTGGGATCAAGATGCCGGGTTGGTGCTTCGACTCCAAGATGACGTGTCGTTCCTTCAGTCACGCTTGGTGGCACGTCCGCTCGGTACGCTGGTTCCGGAAATGCTGTCGCAACCGGCGGCGCTTTCATTTGGGGTTGCTTCTCTTTTTCCTGGATGCGAATGAACTGCGCGAGACCCGTGCCGACCATCACAAACGCCGGTATCAACAACCAAAACCACCAGGTGTGACCGATGCCCGTTCTCGAGAGGACGATTGAGATGATCAGAAAGGCAAGGCCGGAAAAAATGTTCTTGAACGCGTGCTCGAGCGTGGCCTCTCCTCTGTTTCGCTTTCGCCCCCTCGGCGCACCTTCGCCGCCGTCCTCAGCCTTCGTGAGCTGCCCCGTCAGCGCTTGTGGCACCAGGCTGATGTTTGCTCCGCACGTGCGACAAAAACTTGCGCCGTCGAGGTTCTGTGTTGCGCACTTAGGACAAAACATTTATTTCTCGCCTCTCTCCAGCATTCGCTGGCGCTTCGCCTCGTAAAGCAGCACTCCGGCAGCGACCGAAACATTCAACGATTCTAATTTGCCGGCCACAGGGATACGAACGACAGTGTCGCAGTGTTCACGAACTAAACGATGAAGACCATGTCCCTCGCTGCCCAGGAAAATCGCCGCCGGCAGTCGCCAGTCCCATTCCGTGTATAGCTGTTTTGCATCGCCTGCGGCGCCGACTACCCAGATGTTACGTTCTTTAAACTGCTCTATCAAACGAACGAGATTCGTAACGCGAGCCACCGGAACATACTCGAGCGCGCCGGCCGCGACTTTCGCGACGACACTCGTCAGGCCTACAGCGCGCCGCTCCGCGATGAAAACTCCATGCACTCCGGCGCATTCCGCGGTCCGCAGGATCGAGCCCATGTTCCGCGGATCTTCGATCCCATCCAATCCGAGCGCCAACGGTGGATCCGCGGTGCCTATCCGGCTTTCAAGTTGATCCAACAATTCATCCGCATCTGCATAACGCGCCGCGGCGATCCGTGCGACGACGCCCTGGTGGCGCACGTCGCCGAGCGTGCGATCGAGATCGAGTCGCGGAACACGATGAACAGGCACA
>DASUPZ010000110.1:0-2733 GCA_036280855.1 Pyrinomonadaceae bacterium
AACTCCGCAAACGGCATCGAAGGTCCGTCGAAGATCAACGTAATTCGCGCCAACTTCTTTAGCACGCTTTCTCCGACAAAACTGAACGAATTCCACTTCTCGTACGGACGCGAACTGCGGCCGCGTTCGGCGGTTTCATCGAACATTCCGGCAGACACCGCGATGGGCTTCGCCACGACGTTCAGGTTTGGCAATCCGTTCTTTCTCGAGCCGGCAGTCGACGAGCTGCTCTGGCGCACGCAAGTGAAAGACAACTTCTCGCTCATCACCGGCGATCACACGATCAAGTTTGGCGGCGAATGGCTGCACACGCTCAACGATCAGGTGTTCCGCGGCTTCTTTACCGGACGTTACATCTTCGACAGCGTTACCGGGTTTCTGCGCTACGCATCACCCGCGGCACCGGGCGGCTTTGGACCAGCCACGGTCGGTTGTACAGACGGAAGTTTTGTAACTGCGCCGGCCGCGTGTCCGCCAGGTTCAGCACCAAACGGCGGGCCACTGCTGCTTTACTTGCAGGGCGCGGGCCTGACTGGACCAGCAACCGACGCAGCCGGTTTTTCGAAGATCTCCAACGAAGACATCGCTTTGTTCGCGCAAGACTCGTGGAAGGTTTGGCCCAACTTCACGCTCAACTACGGTCTGCGCTGGGAAGCACAGCTCTTCCCGGATCCGGTTGTAGATCCAAGCCAGACGGCGTATGGAATCTTTCTCAACGATCCGCGGTTTCCGTCTGACGGCACGCTGCCAAACCAGACGAACATGTTTCAGCCGCGACTCGGTTTCGCGTGGGACATTTCGAAAGTAGGCAAGTCAGTGTTGCGCGCAAGCGCGGGAATCTACAATGCGCGGCAGAACATGCTCTCGCAGGTCGGTTCCATCACGACGAACGGCGTGCAGCAACAGACGATCTTTTTGAACACGCCGATCATTTCGTCAGGCGTGCCCGGACCAGTTTGGCCCAACGTCGTGACGCCGCCGTCCAGCGTTGTGCCTTGCACCGATGGCACGATTAGCAATCCGTTCCCGTGTTTCTCGGGCGTGCGCGTGTTTAGCCGCGATTACAAAAACCCGCGCATCTACACCGCCAACGTCGGTTTCGAGCAGGAGCTTGCCACTGACTGGTCGCTCTATCTCGATTACACGCATTCGAAAGGCGTTTACCTGACGCGCTTTCTGAATATCAATCGCAACAACTTCTTCGCGCCGTTTCTCGGTGAGACGATGGTGACGAGCTCGGTAGGCAGGTCAGTCTACGATGGTTTTACTGTCGGCATGAGAAAGCGTTTCTCACGACGTTATCAACTCGAGTGGAACTACACGCTGGCAGAAGATAAAGACGACGATTCAAACGAACGCGATCCGTTTACCGATCGCTCGTTTGACATCAACAACCTGCAACTCGACTACGCCCTGTCGGATCGCGATATCCGTCACAAGTTCAACTTCTTTACGTTTATCGAGATGGGCTGGGGCTTTGACGGAAACTTCCGCGTGCAGGGGCGAACTGCGCAACCGATCACGCCCGGTGCGCGCACGGCAACCAATCGCAACACCGCGCGCAAAGACAACGAGTATTTCTCGTTTGACTGGCGCATCCAGCGGCCGTTCAGGATCAACGAACGCTTCTCGATCATCCCGATTATCGAGATGTTCAATACGTTCAATAACACGAACAACATCAACCCGCTCGTCACGCCGGGTCTCTTCAACTTTGACGGGTTCCTGAGGACCGGCGTTGGCGATCCGAGGCAGGTGCAACTCGCGGTGAAGCTGACGTTCTAGATCTGTGTGAAGAAAGCTTTCAGCTTCTCCGGATCCAGGTGACCGTTAGGTCGCAGGCCACTACAAACATCAACACCAAAGGGCTGAACTTCTTGAATGGCGGCAGCGACATTCTGAGGGTTCAGCCCTCCTGCTAAAAAGAGTGGAACATCGATCGCTTCGCGTATCCTGCAGCTCAAGGTCCAGTCGTGCGTTCGACCTGTTCCGCCTAATTCTTTAATCGCAAGTGACTGGTTGCCGGAATCCAACAACACCGCATCCACGTGCGGCGCGATCTCAATCGCTTCGTCAACCGATTCCGGCCCCGTGACGTGAACAACCTGGACGAGCGAAACTCCCGGCAACGCTTCACGCAACTCTCGATGACTTCCAGCGGGCAATCGATCGCAGAGCTGAAGTGTATTCACGCGCAGTCGTCGCTGCTGATCGATGATCCCTGCGACATCTTCTTTACACGTCAGGAGGAACGACCCGATCCCCGGCGGGATCGTTCCGGCAATCTCTGCAATCAGCGGCTCGGGTATTGGGCCAGGACCACTCGGCATTGCCGACACAAGCCCGACAGCCGATGCGCCTGCCTCGATCGCCATCCATGCTTCCGCGATGCTGGCGATGCAGCAGATCTTCACACGCGGTTTCGCTGTCGGTTTCATCTCCTGATTACGGGCAACTCGATCGACGATAGATGTTGTTTGTTGCGCTGCACGGTGATCGCCGGTGTGCCTTTGTCTGGCACGCGGATGAAAGTGCCGTTGTCGTGACCCGCGATGGCAACACGCAGTCGATGTCCCTTCTTAACTACCACTGAAATGGGTTGAAGACCAAACTTGAGCTCCGCAACTTCACCAGGCACGAGGGGCATCGCGTCGTTTTTCAGAAACGTATGATGAGGGATAAGGCACCTCCCTGGAGTGCGGCGGCCTGGCGCCGCTTTGTTATCGGAGGTGT
>DASUPZ010000111.1:0-7148 GCA_036280855.1 Pyrinomonadaceae bacterium
AGGGCCGCGCTGGCGTTCGCCGGGCTGCGGCTGTTGTTCGTGAAGAGTTAAATATCCTTCTTCGACAAGACGCTCGATCAGTTGGTTTAGAAGTTCGTCGAGCAGCGATCCTTTGAACTTGCCTTCGTTCTCCGCGAGCATCTCGCGAACTTGTTGTTCGCTAACCAGCCCCTGTTCCATCAGCGCCTGGAGGAGTGCTCGTCGCAGGGCGTCGAGTGATGTGTCGGCGGGTCGTCGTTGGCGCGTCCAGTAGTAATCGTCGTCGTAGCCGGAGTCGAGCAGAGCATCAGACATGCTGTCCATCAGCTCACCGAGATTGATGGAAAAGACGTCGAACCCCTGGAATTTGGAATAGCGGTACTTCAACTGTACTTCCCTGTTTCGGTCAGATCGTCGTAAATCATGCCGCGACGATCTTTTCTTGCCTTGGTAACTGCCGCGTAGCTGCCCTCTTCGTTACGCGTGATCTTGTTTTCCGCATACAAACCTTCGAGCACGAGCTCGCACGCCGCGACGACCTGGGCCGTGTCAGAGCGGCGGAAATCAAAAGGAATCAAAGCCGTGTCGAGCAGCTCGGGAACTGCTTCGATCAAGTCGATACATTCGGATGCGGAAGCCGTGTCAGCAAGCAGCAGTTTGTTGCCCTCGTCGAACCATTGAACAGTGCGCGTGAAGTCGATACCAACGAAGTAGCCTTCGAAAATCTCGCCCGCCGCGCGCTTGATCAGGTCGCGAGCGATACGATTCGCGCCGAGCTGTTCACCTTCATACTCGAGCTCCATCTTGCCCGTCATCGAAGGAATCGCAGCATAAACGTCGGCCACGCGAGGTACGATCAGGTCGTCGCCCGTGATGAGTGAACGCCGTTCGGCGTTTGATACGACCGATTCCATAACCGTGATCGGCATGCGTTGCGAAACACCGGAATGCTTGTCGACGTGATTGTCTTCGCGAGCTTCGAAGGCGATCTGTTCGACGACTTCACGAATAAACTCCGGCACGATCAGCCGGCCTTCGAGATCTGAGCGCTCGGTCCACGCTTCCTGGCGGGTGATCGCGATCGCGGCGGGCAGTTCCTTCGCGTAGTGCGTCGTGATCTCCGCGCCGATGCGGTCCTTTAAAGGCGTGATGATCTTGCCACGCGCGGTGTAATCCTCCGGATTTGCAGAAAACATCAACATTACGTCGAGCGGCAGGCGCACCGGATAACCCTTAATCTGCACGTCGCCTTCCTGCATGATGTTGAAAAGCGCGACCTGGATCTTGCCCGCCAGGTCCGGCAGTTCATTGATCGCAAAAACGCCACGATTCGCACGCGGCAGCAGCCCGTAATGAATCGTCAGCTCGTCGCTGAGCAGATGACCACCCTTTGCGGCTTTGATCGGATCCACGTCGCCTATGATGTCGGCCACAGTGACGTCGGGAGTGGCGAGCTTTTCGACAAAACGCGCCTCGCGGCCGATCCAGTCGATCGACGTCTCTTCGCCGTGTTCTTCCAACATACGTCGCCCGTATGCGGAGATCGGTCGAAAAGGATCGTCGTTCACTTCGGAGCCTGCGATGATCGGAATGCGATCGTCGAGCAGTTCGGTGAGCAGGCGAATAATGCGGCTTTTGGCTTGGCCGCGAAGACCGAGCAGGATGATATTGTGCCGCGAGAGAATGGCATTGATGAGCTGCGGAATGACGGTTTCTTCATAGCCGACAATGCCGGGGAAAAGTTTTTCACCAGCGCGCAGCTTTTTGATGAGATTCCGGCGCAGTTCATCTTTGACCGGAACCGTTTGATACGTGGCCGCCCTTAGTTCGCGAAGAGTGCTTGGGTAGTTCATGGGTTGAGAGATTCTACCCGCAAATGGACGATAGGTCCTATAGGACTTATAGGACTTATTTTCTGACTTGACCTATTTCCTAATCTTGTAAATCTTGAAAATCCTGAAATCCTGTCAAGTGGCCCTCATCCCGCAGCTTCTCAAGATGCGCGATCACCGCACGCTCAGCCATCCCATGAGCCTTCGGCGACACATCCGTGTAGACCCTTTCCACAATCTCCTTCGGCGTCGTCGCTCCTGCACGCACGGCGGCGAGGATGTTTCGCTCGCGCTCGAGCCGGTGTGAAATGTACTCATCGATCTTTTGATACGGCGTCGCGATCGCCGGCCCATGCCCGCCGAACAGCACCGTGAGGTTTGGCAATGAGCGCATGCGTTCGAGTGACGCAAGGTAGTCGCGCATGTTGCCTTGCGGCGGATCGATCAACACAGAACCGAGACCGACGATGTTGTCGCCGGTCAAAAGCACACCGCGTGGTTCGTCATGAAAACAAAGATGTCCGAGAGCATGACCGGGAGTGTGCAACGCTCGCAACTGAATTCGGGGCTCCCCTTCAAGCGTGATCACGTCGTTGTCTTCGATGAAACGATCGACACGAACGTCGGCGAGGGCTTCGGCTGTTTGTGCATGTGCGGCAACTGCCACTGCGTCGCCGAGGTGCGCTTTCAATGCATTGACGCCGCCGATGTGGTCCGGGTGCAAATGCGTGATAATGATCTCACGCACGCGCCGGCCTTCGGCGATCATTTCATCCACACAAGCTGCCAGCGCCTGCTGCTCTTCTTCATAAGGCGACCCGGGATCGAAGATTAGCAGCTCTTTTGAGTTGTGAACGATGTAGCAACACGTGTGAGTTGCAGGCGGGCGCGTTGGGGTGCGAACTGGAAAACAGATGTAATTGGGCCGAAACGTGATCCGGCGTGCGGGTTCTCCATTAGCCTGCGGAATCGAAAGAAAGCGCTCGCTGAGATCCGGTCCCATGCCCGCGCCAAGGGTTCTCAATGCGTGCAACGTTGGAGGCACAGCAACCACTCGATCGTTCATCCATCGATCGTAAGCCTCACGCGCCGGAAGCCATTCGCCGCTCTCCAGCTCGCCCGCGATCACATTTGGTTCCTGCTTCGGCGGACACTTCACCATGAAAAACCAGGTATCGAAACGTCGCGCGTTGAACGGCGGCGTAACCCAGCGTCCGGCATAAGTGAAATCAACAGCGTCAAGATATAACTCGTAATGGTCCAGCAACGCTGGCCATGACATTCGTTTGGATTCGAGATCGTCGAGGATTGAAACTCTCTGACCTTTCGTCAATGCCTCGCCGCCTCGCGCAACCAGCACGCCCAGCTCTTCAAACAACTCTCGCGCAGCGCCGCTGATCATCGCCGCGGTTTCAGGATTCGGCGCGTTGCGGACGACCACCTGCGCGTCTTCGGCGTCGATCTGTCCGCCGGGAAACGCGTGGAAGCCGCCGAGAAACGCGAGCTTGTCGCTGCGCTTGACCCAGTAGACCTCAGGGTTTGCAGGATCAGTGTCTTGCCGTAGAAGAATTATTGCTGCGGCGTCTTTGGGAGTGGAAGATGTGGGCCGTTCCGCCATTGCTTCACGACCAGCGGAATCGTTCGCCATCACCAGGCCCCCACGGCACACCGCGCATGTGATAACCGCCTTCTTCCCAGAAGCCGGCTTGATCGTGCTCGAGGAAACGCACGCCTTTCACCCACTTTGCCGACTTCCACGCGTAAAGCTGCGGAATGATCAAACGCACGGGCCCGCCGTGTTCAGGCGGGATCGGTTCGCCGTCGTGTGACCATGCAAAGAGGGAATCGTCGTTGAGGAAGTACTCGATTGGAACGTTTGTGGTCCAACCGTAATCGTAAGCAAGCGCGAGAACAAATCTCGCTTCGGGTTTCACGCCCGCAAGCCGCGCGATCTCCTTTGCCGGAACGCCGCCCCACACGTTATCGAGCCGCGACCAGCGCGTCACGCAGTGAAAGTCAGCATAGACGCGCACTGCATCAAGTTGCAGAAACTCGTCCAACGACCACTGCTGCGGACGTTCGACCAGTCCATCCACTTCAAACGTCCACGTTTCGAGATCGATGTCAGGCGTCCCATGTGCATCGAGCACGGGCCACTTTTTCGTACGCGACTGCCCCGGCGGAATGCGTTTTTCACGACGCGTGTCGGGGCTGATGATGATCTCCGGATCTTCGATCTCTTCCGGCTTACGCGGATCGGTCGTCTGGTATTTCGGATCCTGGAACAAGTTGTTCAGAAAACTCATAGGTCTTATAGGTCCTATACGACCTATACTTTCTTTCCTTTTCTCTCAGCCAGCGCCAGCAACTCGTCAGGCATCCACTTGCCGACGCCTTTCTCCACCGCGTCGCTGATGCCGACGCTGCGATCGTGCCACTCGTCGCGATCTCCTTCAGGGCCGCGTTCGCGTTCGTAGTTTTCCGTTTGCTCGAGACTGAGGAGTATGCCCTGCATCACTTCATCCCAATCTTCAAACTGAATCCCACGCCTGACAATCGGCAGACCCGCCGTCCAATCTTCTTCGGGTGCGCGTGCATCCTGCTCGGGAATCGTCAAATTGTGCAGCGGTGGAAACGCGCCACCCGAAAAGCTCTTAACCAACTGCTCCTTTATCTGTTTGTAAGACCAGTCCGGATGGTCCCGTCGCAGCGCCTGCGCCTGCCGGAAAATGTCCGCGACTGTCCGTTGCTCTTGAGCCATTGCACCACCTTATTAGTCTGGGTTGAAGTGAATACCTTACACGGATCTGAATCGTCGCGCCATCAGAGCCGTGACTAATAATCCGACGGTAATTGCGGCAGACAACAGACAGTACTGGCAAAACTGGCGGATCACAAAAGCCTGCAGGTAGATCAACCACAGGCTCACGAGAAACATGGCCGCGACGAGCAGGGTCAAAAGCGTGCCGGCAATGCGATATCCAAAAGCCGCAAGCGTGGCGAGACTAAAAACGGAGAAGTATGCAGCGGCGCCGATGGCGGCGAGCGGAACCCCAGCCATTTCAGCGTACCGGCTGCTCAGAACCTCGGAGCACCCGGAGATGATCGTGCATTGAAGTGTTTGTCCGGTGACGTGTTGAACGGTGAGGTAAAGAGCGTCGGCGAGACCGATGAGAGAGAGGATCGCTGCGGTCACGTATATTGCCAATTGCCGATTGCCGATTGCCAACGTTCCATCCTTGGAGTGCGGCGGCCTGGCGCCGCTTTGGTATTCGATCACACGCTTCGATAAAAAAGCGGCGCCAGGTCGCCACACTCCAGGGAGACGCGTGATTTACTTTCCGGCACGAAGTTCGTTCTGGATCAGCACGCGCAACTTTTCGGCGGCAAGCGATTGAAACGGCACCTCGCGTCCATTCATAAAAACAGTGGGAGTGCCCCCTACCCCGAGCGAGTGCGCACGTTTTCCGTCCTGAAAAATCCGTTGGGCCACCACGTCGCCCGTCAGATCGCGATTGTACCGCGCGATGTCGAGCCCGATCTGTTTTGCATAACCTTCAAACACCGGCCTCACGTCAAACTCATCTTTCCACTTTAGCTGGTTATCGAAAATCAGCTTGTGCATCTGCCAGAACTTGCCCTGCAATCCGGCGGCTTCCGACGCGGATGCAGCGACCAGTGCGTGGCGGTGAGCAGGAACGAGCGGAAACTGCCGGTACGTTACCCGCAGGTTGTTCCCAAACTCTGCTTCCATCTGCTCGAGTATGGGATGAAACACCCCGCATGGCGGACACTGAAAATCGCCAAACTCTTCGATGTGAACAGGTGCGTTTGCTGGTCCAAGCGTGTGTGGAGGTTCTGCACCGGGCACGCCCTGGTTGGCTGCCGCACGCGCCGGTGTTGCTCCCGGCGAATTTGCCGGCCGCGCCTGCTGCGGTGATTGACTGGCGGCGGGGGTTGTAGGAGTTACCTCGGGCGGTCGCGTTAGATACCAGACGCTGCCCACTGCAATGCCGAGAACAGCGAGAATGATTAAGAGCGGAGCAAAAGTTTTCATATCGAGTGAAAGATCCTCAAACTGCGGCTGCGAGAGTGGCCGCGAGTGAGCGGAAGATGTCGCGGCCATCGCTCGATCCGAGCAGGTCTTCGCAAGCACGTTCCGGATGCGGCATTAACCCGAGTACGTTGCGTTCACGATTGCAAATGCCGGCGATGTTATCACGCGAACCGTTTGGATTAGCGGCGTCGGTGACAGTCCCGTCAGCTTCGCAATAGCGAAAAACGATCCGGTTTTCCCGCTGAAGTTCCGCGAGCGTGCTGTCGTCGCAGATGTAATTTCCTTCTGCGTGCGCGATCGGAATACGCAGCACGGTGCCTGACTTCATTTCATTTGTAAAAGGACTATCGGAAGTTTCGACGCGCACGTGGATGTGCTCGCAAACAAAATGCAGGTCGCGGTTGCGAATCAGCGCGCCCGGCAGCAGTCCGGCCTCGCAAAGAATCTGAAATCCATTACAGATACCGAGCACGAAGCGGCCGCTTTCGGCAAACTTTCTGACCGAGTTCATCACCGGCGAAAAACGCGCCAGGGCGCCCGCGCGAAGATAGTCGCCATAGGAAAAGCCGCCGGGAAGAATCACTGCGTCGTACGTAGACAAGTCAGTCTCGCGATGCCAGATGAAATCCACTGGCTGACCCACGTGTTTCGAGATCACGTGATAGGCATCGTGATCGCAATTTGAACCTGGAAAAACAATAACTCCAAATTTCACGCTTCAATCTCCACGCGGTAGTCTTCGATTATGGGGTTAGAGAGCACTTCGCGCGCCATCTTTTCGACGGACTCACGGGCCTGCTGGTTGTCGAGGGAGCCATCGAGCGCGATCTCGAAATATTTACCCTGCCTGACGTCCGCGATTCCCGAATAGCCCAGCAGTTCGACGGAGTGCTGGATGGCTTTGCCCTGGGGATCGAGAACTCCGGATTTCAAGTTTACATAAACTTTGGCTTTCATCTGTTTCCTGCTATGTAGTAACGCCAAAGGCGTTCGCTAAGTCGCCCGCGTTTACGCCGAAGGCGTTCGCTAATTCAAGCCCAGCGGTTGGAGCGTGAGCGACAACCCTGGGTATGGAATCAGAAAATGTATTTTGAACCCTGAAAGGGTTCCGCAATTGGCGAACGCTTTCAGCGTTTGCGAATCAATTTTAAGTTTGCTACCCAAGGTTGTCGCTATGCTCCAACCTTGGGCTGAAATTAGCGAACGCCTTCGGCGTAATTGCTTGGATTTCAAACTGAGACACTACTCATTTTTTCGTGGCCAAATCATCGAGACACCCT
>DASUPZ010000112.1:0-7388 GCA_036280855.1 Pyrinomonadaceae bacterium
AAATCAGCCACGTCGACATCGTTGCAGTGCGCAACAACGTTCCCGGTTACAAGGTGAGTGGACGGATTGTCGACGGTGAGAGTGGGAATCCTCTGGCAAACGTTCCGTACGGTTTGATGCGGACCACCGATGACGGCACGCACTCGATGCATACCACTGTTGTTACCAACGCCGCGGGACAGTTTACTTTCCACAATGTGGCGCCGGGCCAGTACTCCGTTTTTATTGTGCGCGAAAAGACCGAGGTACGGGGAAAGCCAATCCCCTTCGAGGTCGTCGATGGCGACGTCTCCGGCATAGTACTCAAAACGATGAAAGGTGCGAGCTTGTCGGGCGTCGTCGTTTTTGAAGGCAAGCCATTCGAAAGGACCCCCGGTGATTTGTTGATTCACGTATGGATTGATACTGCCGACTATTTTGACGGCGTGGATCCGGCGCCTATCAACGCCAATGGCGGTTTCAGATTGGCTGGGCTAACAAGTAGTGGTACCGCATTTCTGGCAGTTGCTCCTGCAAACCCCGAAACGCCGCAGGTCGGCATCGTACGCGTTGAGCGTGATGGCATTGTTTTACCTCGAAGCTTTCCGGTGCAGGACGGAGAGCAGATTGGAAACCTGCGCGTTATAGTCAAACGTTTCAGCGGTGCGATTCGTGGCCAGGTAAAGTTTGAAGACGGTGAAATGCCGGCAAACTCTCAAATCTCGGTCTTCGTGACTCCGGTTGAGAATGAACCAGACCACCCTGGAAACACACAAGGTGCACACGTCGATGGCCGCGGTCGATTTTCTCTTGACGGTCTGAATGCGGGCACGTACGAAATCCAGGTTTCAGTGGGACGCGACGGCCGGGCGATTGGACCAACGACAAAGCAGCGTGTGGTTGTCGCCGATAATGCGGTGAGCGAAGTGACCGTGACTGTAAAACTCGGACAAGATTAACAGGATTGACATGTAAATCATGCCAATCCTGTAATCCTGTCAAACGACGTTATAGATTAACGACGGCGGCGCGCTGCTGCTCGTAACTGCCGAACCTGCTTTTTCAATTCGACGATCTGCGCCTGTTGCTCTTTAATAGCGTTGAGCATGGTCCAGATGATCGGATCGTTGTTGACCATCAGGTAACCCTCGGCGTTCGTCGTCACTGCTTCAGGAATCACTTCCTGCACTGCCTGAGCACCAAAGCCGATGTGTTCACCCTGCGACTGGATACCAAGTGGATTGTCAGCCTTGTATTCATAACGCAACGGTTGTAACTGCATGACGGCCTTGAGCCCGGAATTGTACGTCCCACGGATCCTCTTCAAACGCTCATCCGAGAACACCGCCCACGTTCCGCCACCTGGTTTGCTCGCGGTTCCATTTACGACGAATTTGTCAGTTGGCGCCGTTGTTCCGATACCGATGTTGCCACCCGTGAAGGTCAGCACCGGAGTATTCGCGCTAAACACCGAATCGAAGAACGAAAGCTTGTCCACATTCGGATCCGAGTCAGCGTTTAGACCAAAGTAGAACTTCTGCGTGCCGTTAGTTGCGAAGTTGATCAGCGCATAATTTGCCGCCGTGTTTGCAGGTCTGTCCACAAACACTTGCGAGTTGACGTCAAATATATGAAGTTTCTTCGACGGACTCCCGGTGCCGAGACCGACATTGCCGCTGGCGGCGATGTCAATCGAACTCGTCGGCGCGCCTGGACGAATGCGGAAGGGAAGACGCGAACCACTCGTCACGTCGCGCACGAAGAAGTTGGCTTCGTTACCGGCGACGTCCCACGTCTGCGCCGTGAAGCCACCGGCGTTGTTCTGCTCGAGTCGAATGGCCGGCGTGTCGCTGGTGTTTGCGTGCATGTCTAACACCGGCGTCGCGGTCCTGAATCCGACTTTGCTGTTGTTGGCCACGCGGATCGAATTCGCGAGTGCACCGGCGTCAACTGCAAACACAATCGTGCCCGTCTCGCCGGCGCCAGTCGCGCCTTGATCGATGAAGCCGAGGTAATTCGCGCTGCCGCTCTGGTCGTTGGCTCTTATCTGCCAGTTGTTGTTCGGAAAGCCGGCGGACGTGCTGGTATCGTCAAACTGGAGACGCGTGTTGTTTTCTTTCATTCTGATCGTGTCTGTCCCGAAACTCTCTCCGTCGACGCAGTCGAAGCCCACGCACAGACTGCTCTGGACGATGAGATCGTCAGGTATGACTTGATCGAACACCATGAACCGTGCGTGATGTCGTTGGACCTTGTAACCACTGCGTTTGGCAGAAGCTACGACCGGAGCTGGTGCTGCCGGCGCCGGTTGTTCCGTCACCATTGCGCGTGCCCCTATTCTTCTTTCCTCGACGCCGCCCGGCAGAACGACCGAACCGTTCACAACCTGAAAGCCGCCCGACTGAACTAACGGGTGTGACGGCAGTTGTCCGCGTCTTCGCATTTCGCGTTGCACTTCAGCCCCTTTGTCGCCGGCCCGTGCAGCTCTAAGTGCGTCTCTCACTTCCGCCGCGATGATCGGAGTGACGCGCAGCTCGTAAACATACTGTCCATCGGGCAGCCGTTCCTTGCTGTCTGTTAGCTTGAACTCCACCATGTTCCCCGCTTGAAATTCTTTGATAAAACTTTGACCGTCGGGCGCCAGCACTGTAAGCGTTACCGCGGAGTGCGGTCCCGGAACGTCAAATCTGATGCTTGAACCGAAGCCACTAAGGGTGGCTGGTTGATTTCTGTCGTCGGCTGTTTGGCCCAGAACCGAGACACTGAGGGATGCAAAAACAAACACAATACTCAGCATTGAGGGTAGATGCTTAATTTTCATGGAACGCCTTCCTTGACCGGCAAGCTGCCGGTCGATAAAGAGTGGGTTAAAGGACTCTCAACAGGAACAGAGAGGAACCTTAGGTTTGCGAGGTAATACGGAGAACCGGAGTTATTATTAACCACAAACCGCGAAGTGACAAAGAATTTTTTTGCAGCTTAGTTTAATGTTGAATGTCAGACATAACAGGCGCATACTGCGGCCAATCCAAGCGGCCGTGGAGGCACTATGAAAACCCTTCTACTTCTTTCGCTTCTGTTAGTTTTCCTCAATCCCTTTCAAGCCGGGCCCACTGCGAACGACGGCTCATCGTTATCAGTGAACAGTTTCAAATGGTCGCGCGCCCGCCGCAATGTCGAGACAACAGAAACTGACGTTTCGGTTCCGGCCCGCGCAATGATTCCGCAGAACCGGAACTTCGCACGCAATGCACGAGTGAACGATCCGCAGGGAGTTAGAGATCCAAACGGCGACACACTTGAGGGTCGCAGCGCTGCGATGGAGAAGAGCGTGGCGGAATCGAGAGCGGCGCCGAAGTCAAAACCGATGGATGGTTTTGCGTACCGGATCAAGGTCCAGAACACGAGTCAGAAGGTAGTTGAGATTGTTTTTTGGGAGTATCAGTTTCACGATCCTGCGAATCCTGAACTGGTTGCGCGACGGCAGTTTCTGTGTGGCGTAAGCATCCCGCAGGGGAAGGGAAAGGAACTCGAGGGTTTTAGTCTTTCCGGACCGAGCGACGTCGTCGATGTGAAGACACTGGCTGATAATTCAGCGAAGCCGTTTGTAGAGAAGGTGCTGATCAACCGGATTGAGTATGCGGACGGATCGATCTGGCAGCGTAAAGGCTGGGGACTTGCCGAAGTGAAGACCAGCTATGAACGCGTGCTTCGCGAGCAATGGCTGCCTGGGATGTGCAAGGCGCTTTAAAAATCGTTCTTCATCATCCGTGTCATCTGTGGCTATTAACCACAGATGACACAGATCAAAGCGCGGATTTTACTGACGATACTCAAAACGGGCGACGTCTGATTCGCCGAGTATCACTACATCACCCGAGCTCAACGACGTCTCAGTCACGCGGTCGGTCTTCGGATCGTTCACGAACGTGCCGTTGCGCGAATTCTGATCTTCGATCACGACGCGCCCATTCTTCACGCCAATCCACACATGCTTCTTCGAGATTCGCGGATCCGGAATAACGATCTGCGACGATCCACCATCACGTCCAATGAATTCGCCGTCAGCCTTGATCTGAAACTCCTGTCCCGAAAGTGGTCCGGACACAAAAGCGATCGATCCGTGATCTATCGGGAACAGGTCGGCGTCCGTGATTGCGACCGTCCGTGAGAGATCTACAGTCATCCCCTGATCACCGGCTGGGATGTTTGGAAACGGCGTCGGCGGAGGCGGAGGCGGTGGCGGTGGCGGTGAAGGAGACGGGTTGTGCGCACCCGCCGCTCCCGCCGGCGCAAAGGCAGACGGCGATGGCGCCGGAGCAGGCGCAGGCGTCAGAACCGGAGCCTGAGGTCTGCCACCATCATTAAGACTAGCCGCGCCTGCCTTCGCTTTGTTGCGTTTTCGCGCTATCAGCACTATCGCGACAATAACGATGATCAGGACCAGAAAGAAAAACAGCAACGCCAGGATGATACCTACAATCCATAGCGACATATCTGACCTCTCTTTCCCTTCCGACTTGAGTTGCTGGCTATTCTGGACCAGCCGATCCACTTCTGAATGCTGTGGGAATATTCTCTTTACTTCTTCAAACTTCGGAATCGCAGATGAATAGTACTGGTCCCAGTAATAGGTCAAACCTTCACGATACAAACGATCGGTTGGGCCTTCCTCGTTTGCAGCGCCCGCGCTCTTCACATATTCCATGACGGTGTTGGAAGGCACAACGAACGCGAACCCCGAAACTTCCTGACCATTTACCGTGTCGCCCCGGAACGTCAACAGGCCGACGACTTCATTTGCATCGTTCAATACCGGCCCACCGGAGTTGCCGTGCGTCGCGGGCGCACTCGTTTGAAGTATCGGCGCCCCACTAGCTGACTGCTTTCGCGCGGAGATTTTGCCGTCGTTGATAGTTGCTTCCAATGCCGATCGCTGGCTGAGGAGCCCGGAATTGAAAGTGTCTGCTGCGCCTGGATAACCGATCACGGTTACGTGGTCCTGCAACTGGACCTTTTCTGAGTCGGCGAGTTTAAGAATCGGCGCATTCCTGACTTCGATCTTGATGACGGCTACGTCTTTACCCTGATCTGCGCCCTGGCCGGTTGGCGCACCATACTGCTTGATCTCAAACGGGAACGCGCTGCCGTCAGGAATGATCACATGGTGAAAGCGCTGAAAGCTCTGGAGTGTGCTGTGCTCATCAATAAACTGGATCTGCTGCTGATTGAAGCTCCGCGGATCCCTGCCGAGCTGCTGGGCGATCTGCTGGACCAACTGCAACAGCAGCGTCTCCTTCGCTTTCTGTTCACCGTCCTTGGTCATCGATACGCAGTGTGCGTTTGTAGCGATGTATCCGTTGGAACTGATGAAGAAGCCGGAGCCGAGCGAGACTGCGGAAAGGTTGAATTGCTGTCCGGTGGTGCCGGGTGGCTGAAACCAAACCTGACCTGCTGCTCCATCGACGATACGTACTACTGCCGGTTTGCTGAGCATCGCAAGCCGTTCGCCGTCAGTCACTGCATGTGCAACAAAAACACCTTGTGTCGGAAGCAGGGCAGCGATTACGAGAAAAGCGCCGGTTGCAACAAAAAGCAGTCTGCGCATGAATAGGGCTCCTTGGGGATGATGATTAGAACTCAAACTCGTCTCAAGTATTGAACGCCTTGAAGAAGATTCCGGCGGTTTTGATCTGAACAAAGATGGGGCGCTGGGGCCCGCAGTGTTTGCAATAGTGTGCTTCTAAAGGAATTCCGAACGAAAGTCAACTAAAATGCTGTCCGTTTTTTTGAACACGGATATAAGGGATTTGTTATCAGAAATCTTGTTAATTCCTGAAATCCTGTATACTTACGCACGGCGAGGAGGATGTTATGGCTGACAGTTCCAAGTTCACAATCATCTGCCCGTGTTGCGAGTCGACGATGATGATCGATGCCCAGACCGGAGCGATACTCTCGCATGAAGAAAAGGCGAAGCCAGTGGCGTCCTTTGACGAGATGGTCAAAGGTTTGGACAAGCAAAAACAGATGCGCGAACAGATTTTTGCGCAGGAACTAAGCTCGATGAAAGATCGCGATCGGATTCTCGAAGAGAAGTTTCAGGAAGCAATGAAGCGGGCCGATAAAGACAAAGGCAAACCCTACCGAAATCCTTTAGACCTTGATTAAAGCCGCGGATTTACACGGAAACGCCGAATGATCAAATTGAAAAACCTAACCCTGGTCCTTTGCATCTCTCTCCTTTTAATTAGTCAATCAAGTGGCCTCGCTCAAACGAGGATGCCACAGATCAAGTTTACCGATCGCACGTTGCCAAACGGCATGCGCGTGCTGACCGCCCCGGATCCTTCGAGTCCGACTGTGGCGATACAGGTCTGGTATCACGTGGGTTCCAAGGACGATCCGCAGAAGCGGAGTGGTTTCGCACATCTCTTCGAACACATCATGTTCAAGAGCACGAAGAACATGAAATCGGAGATGATGGACCGCCTCACAGAAGACGTCGGCGGCTTCAACAATGCTTTCACTTCTGACGACGTTACCGTTTACTTTGAAGTCGTCCCTTCAAACTATCTCGAGACGCTGCTCTGGGCCGAAGCCGATCGACTCTCCGGTTTGAACGTTGACGATCCGAATTTCAAGTCGGAACGCGACGTCGTCAAGGAAGAGTTCCGGCAAGGCGTGCTGGCCCCGCCTTACGGACGCTTCTTTTATTTGCTCCAGGAAAGATCATTTCTCGAACATCCTTACAAGCGTCCGACGATCGGCAGCATCGAGGATCTCGACGCAGCATCGCTGAAAGACGTACAGGAGTTTCATGCAACGTACTACCGGCCGGACAATGCGACCCTCGTCGTAGTTGGCGATTTTGAGCCGAAGCAGCTTGATGGTTGGATCGACAAGTACCTCGCTCCAATTGCAAAAC
This sequence comes from Pyrinomonadaceae bacterium, assembly GCA_036280855.1. GTDB lineage: Bacteria > Acidobacteriota > Blastocatellia > Pyrinomonadales > Pyrinomonadaceae > PSRF01. Next base: position 6,908 of record DASUPZ010000112.1, read on the forward strand.
CGGCAAAGCCGTTGCCGCGTGTTGAGGTGAAGGAACCGGCTCGCAAAAGCGAGATTCGTTTGACTGAATACGGTCGCAACGAGCTTCCGGCAGTTGGAATCACGTTCTTAACACCGCGGCAGTCCGATCCTGATTCAGACGTGTTGCGCGTGGCAGATGCGATTCTTTCAGCAGGTGAATCATCAAGGCTTTACCACTCGCTCGTCTACACGCAACAGTTAGCGGCTGAAGCGAATTCCAGTGCCGAAGTGCGGGAGGATGTAAGTCTGTTTGTGCTGACCGCGATCTTGTCTGAGGGAAAGAAAGCCGAAGACGCTGAGAAGTCGCTGCTCGCCGAGATCAGGAAGTTGCAGGACACGCCGGTCACGGCTGCTGAGCTGGAGAAAGCGAAGAACCAGATCATCACGAACCAACTGCGCCAGCTCGAAACCGGCAATGGAAAAGCTCTCGCACTCGGCGAAGCTGCCGTGTTGCTTGGAGA
>DASUPZ010000113.1:0-6129 GCA_036280855.1 Pyrinomonadaceae bacterium
CGCTGAGCCGTTGCAGGGCTCCGGCACCGCCGGCGGCAAACTATTCGCTTCGTGGCGCAAAGACGTAGCCACGCGTGCGTACGTGTTCAGTCTCGACGGCAAACTCGAGAACGAGGTCGTGCTGCCGGGCGTTGGTACTGCCGGCGGCTTTGGTGGACTGAACGACGACAAGCACGTGTTCTACAGCTTCACTTCGTTCAACCACCCGCCGACGATCTACAAGTACGACATCGCCTCGAAGAAATCGACCGTGTTTCGCACAGTCGACATCCCCGGATTCAAACCGGAAAACTACGAAACGAAACAAGTCTTCTACAACAGCAAAGACGGTACGCGCGTGCCGATGTTTCTCGTCTACAAGAAAGGCCTGAAGCTCAACGGCGACAATCCGACGTTGCTTTATGGTTACGGCGGTTTTAATTCCGTCACTTCGCCGTCCTTCAGTTCGCTGCGATTGGCGCTGCTCGAGCAGGGGATGGTCTATGCTTCGGCAAACATCCGTGGCGGTGGCGAGTATGGCGAGAAGTGGCATGAAGCAGGCACGAAACTGAAAAAGCAGAACGTGTTTGACGATTTCATCGCGGCGGCTGAGTGGTTGATCGCGAATAAGTACACGTCGTCAAACAGGCTTGCGATCCAGGGTGCTTCGAATGGTGGACTGCTTGTCGGCGCGGTTTCTAATCAGCGTCCGGAGCTGTTTCGCGCGGTGATTCAGCAGGCAGGCGTGATGGACATGCTGCGGTTCCAGAAGTTTACGATTGGCTGGAACTGGGTGGCTGATTACGGCTCTGCGGAAGCAAACGAAGCCGAGTTCAAGGCGCTTTACGCATATTCGCCGATTCACAACATCAAGCCGGGGGTGAAGTATCCGGCGACGTTGACGACTACGGCGGACCATGACGACCGCGTTGTTCCGGCGCACAACTACAAATACGCGGCAGCGTTGCAAGCGGCGCAGGCGGGTCCAAATCCTGTGTTGATTCGCATTGACACGAAGTCAGCGCACGGCGCGAGCAACACGACGAAGGCGATCGAACAGGCACGAGATATTTATGCGTTCCTGTTCCACAACCTCGGGGTTGATTACAAATAGTTTTTAGCCACAGATGAACGCGGATTGGCACGGATTTATCCGCGTCATCTGCGTACATCTGTGGCAAATTTTTTGATCGGGTGCGCTTCGGTGTTGAAGATCACCTTATCGAAATCGAGCGTGTCCGGCGGGGAGAAGAGCAGGTAGAAGTATTTGAAAGTTTCAGCGAATAAAAAGCTCTGCATCGAGTCGTTCTTCTCCTTCGTCACAACGCTCTTCAGCGCCGCATAACCCTCGTCGGTGCGGCAGTGCTTGACGAAGTCGCGCCAGAGCTTCTCACCCATCAGCAGGTACTTCGAATCTTTCGTGTAGCGATAGAGATAGTACGTCGATTCAACGATCTCCGGCCGTAGGGGATATCCCGGCGAGGTGATCTTGCGGGCGCGATAATCAAACTCCTCCGGCTCGATGCCCGCATGGTTCCACATCCGAAACCCTGAATCCTGCAAACGCTTCGCACGCTTCAAATCGCCTGACAACGCCAGCACCGCAGGGAAGAACGCGTCGAGCGCACCGTAAGTCGTCGCGCGACGCTCGCCCGTGTTCATGTCCGCATGGCCGTACCACAACTCACCTTCGAATTCATCCGCGAGATATCTATTGATGGCCACGATGCTCTCGTTCCACATCTGCTTGCAGTCCGCATCACCAAACAGCAACGAGCATTTCAAAAGATACTCGTAATAACTATCGATCGCTCCGCTGATGTGACTGTCTTTGTTGGTCCACTCGCCTGTCTCGACATTGATCCACTCACCTACGAGCCCGATCTTCGAACGTCGTTTGTACGTCTCAACGAGCGCGCGCTTCGCCTTCTCATAGAAGATCGGTTTGCCCGTGAGCTTGCTCAACGTGCCAAACTCGATAATCAACGTCCCTGTCTCAGCCGGATTGCTGACCGGTCGACTCACTTTGCCTGTCTTCAGGTTGACGTAGCGATAGGGCATACCAGTCGGCGAGTTGAAGACCGGCAACAGCCGGTTGCCGAGATCTTCGGCAAGGTCGAGAAACCGCTTGTCGTTCGTCATCTGGTAACTCGTGAGCAGCCCGCCGAGCAGCCTGATGGTGACCTCGAAGTTCTGGACCTCGATGTCTTTATCAAACGAGAGGTTTTCGAGGATATACTTCTTCGTCGCCGCAGCCTCCTCGTCGAAGTCCATGAGGATCATCGTGTCGAGCGAGTCGACGGCGGTCATCAGCAACGGCTGCGGATACCAGTCGTGATAGGTCTTGGACAGTGGTTTCAGATCGTCATGACCCCAGGCGTATTTCTTGTAGCCGTTCCAGGCGTGAAGAAACTCGGCTTTCACTTCGGCGGCCAGTTTTTTATTGGAGGTTTGCGCGCTGACAGACAGGGGCAGCACGAGGATCAAGAGGGGCAGAAGTTTGGTTTTGAGCATAGGCTTCAGGGGGTTACGGTTTTGGGGAATTATAGCGGTATTGAGCTTTTTAATTCCTTCGAACGATCGAAAAAAATCGCTGAAACGCCAGGAAGGCAGAGTTTTTTCCCTTAACTCTGTTTTTCTTTCACTTTCTTCATGTACAACTTTATAGTTTCGTGCTACTACTGGCCAACCGTAAAAGGCGGCCTCCGGCTGCGGGCCTTAATCGTCAAAGAACAGCGTAGGGCAACGGGTAGCGGTCTCGACTACACCCCCAATGGGAGACTGACCACCATGGATAAGCTTGCCTCTTCAATCGAACGCCGGCGAATGCGGCGGCTCAGGGCAAAATGCGAGGTGGAGCTGACGGCGGGCCTGTCACTTCTGGACGCCGACGTTAGCGATTCTGATTCTTCACTCCTCCTGCTCGGACGCACGCACGATCTCAGCGCCGGCGGTCTCGGGATGATCCTTCCTTCAACCACGATCGACGAAAGATTTTGCAGCGGGGCGAACCGGTTAAATCTTTCACTCTTTGTTCCTGGAGGGGTTGTGGATCTGGAGGTGACCCCGGTGCGATGTGAACGACTGAAAGGTCAATTCTTCGGTCAGGGTTATTTGCTGGGAACGAAGATCACGAACGTGAAGCACCGCGATCGCTTTGAGCGTTATCTCGAAAATCTCTCAAGCACTAAGCCGCGGATTTGCGCGGAGTGAAGACGCGGATTTTTACTCGGATTGCCTGAGGAAGTCTTTTGTCCGCGGATCTTTTGGTGAATGCAAGACGTCTTCCGTTGGTCCAAACTCAACTGCATACCCACCTTCCATAAACAGAATATTGTCTGCAACTCCACCGAGAAACCCCATCGAGTGGGAGATGATGATCATCGTGTGACCGCGGTCCACAAACGTTCGCAACAAGGTTCGCAAACTGTTGATACGTCGCGGATCGAGTGCGCTCGTCGGCTCGTCGAGTAACAGCAGCGCCGGATGCATTGCGAGCGCGCGCGCAATCGCGACACGTTGTTGCTCGCCGCCTGATAACGATCCCGGATAACGGCGCGCTGTCTGCTTCAGCCCGACAGACTCCAGCAACTCAAAAGCTTCAGTCTCCGCCTTCCTCTTCGGCGTGTGCAGCACGTGCACTGGCGCCTCAATGATGTTTCCGAGCACTGAAAGGTGTGGAAAGAGATAGAAGTGCTGGAACACTGTTCCGACTTTGAGTCGCAGCTCTTTCACACGCTTGCGATACTCTGCGTGTGACAACTCAGCTTCCAGACGCACGTTGTCACATTCGATCGTTCCGCCGTTGATCGTTTCAAGACCATTAAGACACCGCAGCAGCGTCGACTTGCCGCTGCCCGAAGCGCCGATAACTCCGAGCACTGTTTGTGGCGGCACCTCGAAATTTATCCCTTTCAGGATCTCGTTATCGCCAAAACGTTTTCGCAAACCGGTGACGCGAATCATGCAGTCGCCTCCTGTTCGACGACGCGCTCGGTGGCTCGATCGCGCAAGCGTCTCTCGAGCAGGCGCGCGAGATGGGCCATCGGCAAACTCATCGCGAGATAGAATAGGGAAACTGCAACGCCGAGAAGTAGAAACTGTCCCGACGCGTTGGCGAGTTCGCGGTAGGCGGTTGCGAGTTCCCAAACAGAGATCGCGAAAGCGACTGAAGTGTCTTTGAAGAGCGAGACGAAGTCGTTTGTCATCGGCGGCAATGCGATGCGAAACGCCTGCGGCAAAATGATTCGACGGAAGGCAAGCAGCGGGCTCATACCGAGCGAGTAAGCGGCTTCCCACTGGCCGTTGGGAATCGCTTCGAGCGCGGCGCGATAGACTTGCGATTCATACGCAGCGTAGTTCAGCCCCAATCCGACCAGCGCGGTCAACCAGCCGGGCATCGCGATGCCGATTACCGGTAAACCGAAGTAGAGAAACAGCAGTTGGACCAGTACGGGCGTGCCGCGGAAGAATTCGACGTAAACCGTGCAGAAGGCACGCACCCATGCAGGACCTTTCCACTGACCGACTGCGAGTGGGAGTCCTAAAACGACCGCGATCACCATCGAGCCGAGTGCGATGCCGACTGTGACTGCGGCCGCGCGCGTCAGACGCCAGAGTGCCTCGCCCCAGTTGAATGTGACGTTTGTGGTTGTGTATTCCTCGGTTTGTGTTGGCTGAGTACCGGTACGAATGGGCGTTTGATACGCCACCTGGGCGTCGTTCCAGAGTCCCCATTTTTTGAGAATGGTTTCGAGCGTGCCGTCCTTTATGATCTTGTCGATGGCTGCATCAATCTCGGCCTTCAACGCCTCATCGCCTTTACGCAGTCCGATCACGTAATGACCAGGCATGAATGGTGATCCAGCCGGTCTCAAATTCCGATTTGCGCGCGCGTAGAAGGCTTCGGCGGGCACGTCCATCAAAACCGCATCGATACGTCCTAACTCCAGATCGCGATAGGCGCCGACGGGATCGGCGTAAGCCTTGACCGGAATGCCCTGCTGGTCGAGGAGACGCGAGGCGGCCGTGTTGCCGAGTGTCCCCACCGTGCAGTTCTTACAATCGTCGAGTGAGTTGATGCGATTGTCGTCGCGGCGCACGGTGAGTTGCAGTTGAAAAACGTAATAAGGCTTGCTGAAGAGGATCCGTTGCGCGCGATCGCCCGTTGGTTCGAGGCCGTTGACGATCACGTCGAACGATCGGCGTTGGAGGGCGGGGACGAGAGTTTCCCAGTCGCTCGGCACAAACTCGGCGCGCCGGCCCATCGCCGCGGCGAGTGCATCGACCATCTCTTTTTCATAACCGATGTAACGATCGGGGTTGGCGGGATCGGTGAAGACGTAAGGTGCGCCGCCGCTCGGGTCGGCTCCCCAGCGCAAGCTCTGCTGCGCGCTCGCGCTGGACCATAGCCACAAAAATACACAAAGACCACAAATGAGCCGGATTGATCGTTTTGTGCTTTTTGCGCGTTTTCGTGGCAAGTCGAGCGGGGATTTTAGCCGCTGATCGCTTTTAGATCCACTTCCGCGCCGGGAGTCAGGTCGGCCTTCAACACAGTCTCCATTTGTTTGAGCGCATAAACGTTCTCTTCCTCGGTGTTTGAAACCACGCAGTCGGAAGGAACGAACACTTTCATATCGCGCATGTATGCGTCGTTGGCAGTGAACAGCACGCAGTTGTTTCCGGCGATGCCGGTGAGTATGACGTTTTTAGTCGTGAGGTGCGTGAGCAGGAGACTAAGAGTCGTCGAGTAGAAGCCTGAGTGCTTTGGTTTGAGCACGAAGTAGTCGTCATCGTCGGGCAGCAGCATTTCGACGAACGACTTGCCGCGCGAGTTTCGGCAATGGGCCACGATCTTTTTGAAGTCTGACTGCCAGCGGCCGAAGTTGTCGTTGACGTAGATCGCGGGAATGCCAGCGTCCTTTGCTCGTTTCTTCAGGGCGGCGATGTTTTTGCCGACCGGCATGGCGAGTTTTAAGAGTTGTTCGCCTTCAGCGAAGTCGAAATCGTTGATGACGTCGATCAAAAGCAGTGCGGTTGGAGACTTGTCGGGCGCCGAGCCGTGCAGATCGTGAGTGGACATTTAACTCCCCTTGAATAGGACGCCTCCCTGGAGTGCGGCGGCCTGGCGCCGCTTTCACCTCGATC
>DASUPZ010000114.1:0-5810 GCA_036280855.1 Pyrinomonadaceae bacterium
AACCTTGCGCGAGAGCAACAGTCGAGGCCGACACCAAGGCAATAACTGCAAGAGACATTCCTAGTCTTCGCATCCCTTTACCTCCCAGAAATTTAATTGTCTAAATGGGGGGCGCATCATATCACACCAGCCGCTACAACGGGCAAGCGATTTGCCGACCGGCACAACCACAGAAAACACCGATCTAAAATGCGGATTTACCGTCAGGTTCATCCGTGGCCGTTTTGCGTTCTGACCTCACTTCCTTTACCTTGTTCTCCTTCTATGCGCATAAGTCTTCTGGCTCTCGATCTGGATGGAACTCTGCTCGATGCTCGCGGGAATATCTCCGAGCGCAACCGGCTCGCGATCGATAACGCACGCGAACAGGGCGTCCACGTCGCGCTCGTTACGGGACGCCGCTTTCGTGATTCTCGTCCCGTGGCTCTCGAGCTCGGCCTCGACGTTCCACTGATCTCGCACAACGGCGCGTTGACCAAACATGCAGCGACACTGCAAACAGTTTCCGTCCTTCCACTCCCGCTTGCGGCAGCCCGGGAAGCGTTAAGCATCGGCCGCCGCGCCGGCGCCGACGCGCTCCTGAGTGACGATCATGAAGGGCTAGGCGTACTCGTTTACGACCACCTGCGCGGCGACAACTCCGCGGCGCAAAAGTATGTAAGCTGGGCACGCAGAATTCACGGTGACGAAGGCGCGAACGCGGTGCAGCAGGTTGCGTCGCTCGAAGAGTACATGGACCACGACCCAATTCATCTCGCCTTCTCGGGCGGCTGCGAAGAGATGGACCAGCTCGAAGAGATACTCAAAACCAACCTCGGCTCAACTGTAAAAATTCTCGGCACGAAGTATCTCGAACAAGACTTCACGCTGCTGGATATTGTGAATCCGGCAGCGTCGAAAGGCGCCGGCGTGGCCGCTTCAGCCGCGGAGCTTGGCGTGAGCCAGGAAGAGATCATGGCCATCGGCGACAACTACAACGATCTCGAGATGTTGCTTTTCGCGGGCACAGGCGTCGTGATGGCAAATGCGCCCCTAACGTTGCGCGAGATTGCAGGTTTGCACCCGACGGCTTCGAACAAAGAGGACGGTGTCGCGTTGGCGATCGAACAGTTCATCCTGAACCGTCCGGAACTAATCAAACACTGAGGAGAGAACATGGCAAATCGAACGGCAGTGATCGAAACAAACAAAGGTACGATTCGGGTCGAGCTTTTGGAGTCGGATGCGCCTAAGACGACGGAGAATTTCATTACTCTCGCCGAACGCGGCTATTACAACGGCGTCATCTTTCATCGCGTCATCAACGGGTTCATGATCCAGGGCGGCGATCCAACGGGCACCGGCCGCGGTGGAGAATCGGCGTGGGGCGGCAGGTTCAACGACGAGATCGATCCGAGGTCGCCGGTGTACCAGCGCGGTTACAAGGCAGGCACGATGGCCATGGCGAATGCTGGTCCAAACACGAACGGCTCGCAGTTTTTCATCATGCACGTCGACTACCCGTTGCCGCCGAGCTACACGATCTTTGGAAAGGTGACTGAGGGACAGGAAGTGGTTAACGCGATCGCGACGAGCCAGACTGGTCCGGGGGATAAGCCTGTGTCGGAGATTCGGATGGAAAAAGTAACCATCGAAGGCGGGCCGCGGATTAACGCGGATTGAAAGCGCGGATTGGGTTAGAGGGGCGCAGCGCCGTGGCCGATCCGCGGCGCTGAGTTTAATCCGCGGATTAGATCGGTGACGTAGGCTTTGGCGGCGGCGACGGCCTGATCGAGAGGCAGGTTGTGGCTGAGATTTGCGGCGATGGCGGCGGATAGCGTGCATCCGGAGCCGTGTATCTCACCGGCGTCGATGTACTCGGTTCGGAATTCAGTGAAGATTCCCTGTTTGTCTAAAAGCACGTCGAGTGCGTCAGTGCTGAATTCCCGGTGACCGCCCTTAACTAAAACTGCTCCGGGACCGAGCAACAGAATCGCTTCCGCCGCACGTTTCATATCGTCTTCACTGTCGATCGCAAATCCTGCTAGCTTTTCTGCTTCGGGAATGTTTGGCGTGACGATGCGCGCGAGGGGAAAGAGTTTTGTCTTCAGAATCGCGAAGGCCTCTTCGTCGATCAGAACGTCTCCTGAGGTGGCAACGACTACCGGATCAACTACCGGCGCCGGCAGGTTCTCTTCCGCAAACAAACGTGCAACTTCGGCGACGATCTCAGCAGTCGGCAACATTCCCGTTTTCGCAGCGGCAACCGTAACGTCCTGCACGATCGGCATGACTTGTCCACGCAACGTTGCAGCAGTCTGATGCTCAGCACCAAACACACCCGTCGTGTTTTGAAAAGTGAGCGACGTGATCGCCGCCGCCGGAAAACAGCCGTGCGCCGCAATCGTTTTGATATCGGCAACGATCCCGGCGCCGCCGGACGGATCCACTCCCGCAATTGTCAGCACTACAGGTCTACTCATTGAATAAACTTATCCCGGCAATACCACTCGCACCAGCCCGCAGACACGCTTTTGCATTCTCGAGCGTAATCCCGCCGATCGCGATTACTGGAAAATCACCAAGCTCAGCACAAACCTCGCGCAGCTTTTCCACTCCCTGCGGCGCGCCGAAAGCTCGCTTCGACTCAGTCTCGAACACTGGACCAAACACCACAAAATCCGCGCCCTTAATCCGCGCTATCCGCGCTTCTTCGAGCGAGTGAGTAGAGACGCCGATCAAAAACTCCGGACCATAAATCCGTCGCACCACATCAGCCGGCAACGATTGCCCGGTCAGATGCACACCATCTGCACCACCGGCGCGTGCAATGTCCGATCGATCGTTTACCAGCAGACGCGTTTCACTGCCACGCACGATCTCAACAGCACGCACGACGAGTTCAAAAAGCACACGCGCGTGTAAAGCTTTCTCACGGATCTGAACGAGAGGGATCTTCGCTGCAACGGAAGCTTCAACCAGACGAAGGATACTTACGAATTGCGGATCGTTAGCGGTCGTTTGCGTGGTCGTGGTACCGCTCGTTATCGGATAGATTATCGGAAGCTGCCGGAACATCTGTGGCCGTCACGCTCTGAGTTTGCAAAGCCCTGACTGTTCGTTTGAAGTTTAAGATCTCCCAGAACGCGATTCCAAGGTTCAGAATGCCAATGCCACTCACCGCGCCGCGCACCCAGCCCGAAGCGACGACAGTTTGAATACCCTGAATGCCGGTTTTGCGTGCGGCGTAAAGAAGGAAATAGTTGTTGCCCCAGTCGCCGAGTCCCCACATTCCGTGCGGCCACCACGGCAACACCGCGAGCGCAATCCCGATCTCGAGACACAGAATGATGTAAAAAATAACGCTTAACTTCGCTGACAACTTACTACTCCTGCTTCTGCCTCAACTGGCTCAACTTCTCCGCCACTTCACGATAAGAAACATCAACACCATAAACTTCAGTGTAGAACTCGCGCGCCTGCTTCAGATCGCCAAGCTGTTCGTACGCAGAAGCTAACTCATAACGCAATGCCTGGTACTCGTCCTCGCTGTGCCCGGGCGCCGACAAACCTTTCTTAAACCACAACACCGCGGCTTCCGGCATGCCCTTCTGATTGAAACAATGGCCCAGCATGTTGCAGCACTGCAAAAACCGCGAAGTGCCGTCGCCGGGTTTCACGAGACTTGCCGAAGTTTGAAACTCCTGGATGGCCTCGTCCATGAGGTCCATCTCTTTGTAAGCGGTGCCCATGTTGTAATGGGTTTCGTAATCCTCGCGAACGTCGTCGCCTTCTTCCGCAACGCGAAACTCTTCGAACAGCTCGGCCAGTCCCGCATCGATTCCGGAGCCCACGGGCTTCGCGGTACCGGCCTTTCCGCCGTTCTCTGGTCCATCAGGAACGATCGTCGCAAAAGCAGTTTCCGTTTCAAACGCTACCGGTTCCGGCGCGCTTGTTGGAGGCAACTCCTCGACACCGCCGAACTCAAACGCCGCCGCTTCAGGTTGCGGAGTATTTCGTGCAGCGAGTTTCTCGCGTCGCGCCTGAATGTCGGGATGTGGTCCAAACTGTCGCTCCAGCATCTCAAGCGTATCGACGGCGATGTCTGAATAACCCTGGGCGATGTAGAAGTCGACGCTTTCGAGTTCCTGGCGCATCATGTTTTCGCGCCGTACTTCTTCTTCCGGTCCTGCTTCCGCGGCTGCGGGCGGCGGGTCGGGCGTTGTTACGATACTGAAATCGACTTCCTGGAAATCATTTGAGAACCCAGATGACGGCTGATCGTCGTTGAGATCTGCAAATGACGACGTTGGGTCGGCAAGATCCGCAAACGACGCGGTTGGATCGGAGAACGTTGCACCCGGCGCGGCGTTCGTTTCGAACTCGTCCGCGACAACAGGCGCGGTCATCTCGTCGTCGTCATCCACGACGGCAAACGTTTCAAACTGCGGCACGTCACTCTCCGGTTCAGCCACCGCGGAGAAGTCTTCCGTATCTTCCTGCAGACCGCCGAGCAGGTTCAATCGATCGAGGTAACGCTGTTCGTCGGGGGCGAGTCGCACAAGCTGCGTGAGGGCGTAACGTTCTTCATCAACAAGCTCCGATGCTTCAGCCGACTCCGCAAGTCGCTCGAGTGCTAAACGAAGGGCGTCCATGTCGCGTTGCCACCAGTGAATGCGGACCAGCATGCGAAGCGCGGCAACGTGATCGGGATTGCGATCGAGAACCTGGTTGACGAGTTCGAGCAGTTCTCTTTCTTCGCGGCCTGCGAGCATTCGCTCAATGATTGTCGAGAGGATGCGGATCGTCTCGTCTACTTCACCGGCCTTTAAATAGAGGCGAGTAACGGGAAGGAATTGCGGGTAGTTTGATGCATCCTGCTGCATCAGCAGCGTCGTCGCACGCTCTGCACCTTTTGCGTCTTCGGCTTCGAGATAGGCGCGCGCGAGCATCGAGACGAGTTCGTTGTCCTCTTCATGTCCTTCGACGTTGCGTTCCAACACCTCCGCGGCTTCATCAGCCGTGCCTCGCGCGATATGTGTTTCGAGCATGCCGCGCAGCGCTTCTCGATCGTCACGCACGAGTTCGAGCGCTTTGTTGTAAGCTTCGAGAGCTTTATCGTGTGCGCCTGTTTGATGAAGTCGATTAGCAGCCTGCACAAAAGCCGCGGCTGCCTCGCGTCGCATGTTCTCTTTCAGGTAACCGTCGGCGACTTTCAGACGGATCTCGGTATTGTTTGGATCGAGATCAGCGATCTTGTGAAGAATGTCGAGCGACTTTTTATTGTCGTTGGAACGTGTGTAAGCTTCGGCAACTACGAGATACTGCGAACGCGCATCGTGGACCAGGCCCTGAGTGGCGTAGAGATCGGCGAGTTTGAGAGCGATAACCGGATCGCGCGGGCGCAGCCGCTCGATCTTCTTGTACATGGCGATGGCTTTAAGATTGAATTCCTGTGCGCTGTAATGTTCGGCGATGCGGTCGAAGCACGCCACGGCTTCTTCTTTTTTGTTTGAGCGCACGTAGAGATCACCCAGCATGTTCAAGGTAGTGAAATCGTCGGCGTCGTTATCGACGATCTGGCGATACTCCTTGATAGCTGCGTTGATCTTCCCTTGTGACAGGAATTTCTCAGCGGCTTTTAGGACCTTAGCTTTATCGAAAGCCATCAGGAATCTTATGTAAAATTAAAAACGGTGTCGGCGGCTTTAATGGTAGCAGCGGGCAGCGGGACAATGCCATTCCGAGATAAGCGCTTGTCAAAACTCCACTTGCAACTCCGGCAAATAGCCGCGAGATACGCTAACACGCGTAAATAAAGGGTGTCAACG
>DASUPZ010000115.1:0-6242 GCA_036280855.1 Pyrinomonadaceae bacterium
TAGCTCGCGGGCGTTGGAAAACTTTCATCCTCGAGCGCCGATTCGCTTCTGACTTTCGATCGGCGTTGCCGCGAGATGCACTGGTTCACGGCGATGCGGTGCAGCCATGATGAGACTTTGGCCTCGCCGCGAAAGCCGCGCAGGTTTCGAAAAGCGGCGAGAAACGTCTCCTGAGTGGCGTCGCGAGCGTCTTCTTCACGGCCGAGCATGCCGTAGGTAAGCGCAAAGATGCGACGCTCCCAGCGGCGCACAATCTCGCCGAAGGCTTCGGCATCTCCTGTCAGAGCGCGCTCTACGATGACCTCGTCGGTGCTCAAAGTGTTCATTTAGACGCGGTTGGGACTCCAAAAGCCGAAAAATTCAAGCCTCTCCTTGGAGTGCGGCGACTTGTCGCCGCTTTGTTATCGATCCCGCCTGCTCGATACTAAAGCGGCGCCAGGCCGCCGCACTCCAAGGTTGGTGTTAAAACTCGTTGACACGTCAAAGTCGCCTCAACCATAATATCCGAGGCTGCGCAACGACTTCGCCCTGCCAACTCCGAAAACCTGCCGCCGATTCAAAAATGCTCGAAAAACTCGGACGAATCCGCCTCCTCTCCATAGTCCTGGGAGTGCTGCTCCTGGTAGGCTTGCTGCCCCTCGCCTTCGCCGGTTTCCTTCTCTCCAACCGCAGCGCTGACGAACTACGCTCCATCGAAGGCCGCTATCAAGCCCAGCTCGTGCACGACAAGGCCCGGCAAATCGAACTTTACGGCCAGCGATATCGCGACGTCGTGACAGGTCTCGCCCGCGCCTTCGAAATTTCCGGCGGAATCCAGGCGCTCGACGACGCCGGTTACAACGCGCGTTTGGAGAAAACACTTCAGGAAGACCCAAATCTCATCGCTTTAGCCCTCTGGCCAGTCGACGGTACGCTCCATCGCGCCTTTCAACCGGATGTTATACAACGTGACGAGGTTGACGCTCGCGTCAGCGAGGTCCTCGCGCGCATGAACGGTCGCGGAATGGTAGTCAGCAAGCCGCAGATTATTCGCTCAGGACCGGAAATGGCGTGGACGATCGCTGAACCGGTACTCGGCGGTCGCGACAATCAGGATGTCGTCGCCGCTGTCGTTGCGATCGTCTCGTTTCAGGAAGTTTTCAATGCGGTGCAGCAACCGACTTCAAAAAGCGAGCGCGAACTCCTGAACGCAGGACTGCCCGTCGTGTTTGTGATCGATCAGGACGGTCGCGCTGTCGCACATCCCGAAGCAAGCGTGGCTTTTTCAGAAAAGCTAATGACGGATCTGAAAGTCGTGCAGGACTGGCAGGAATCAGGCGACCAGGTGCAGTCGGCACTGGCGCCTTTCTCCGCGACTCGCGACGGTAGAACAGTCGAAATGCTCGGTTCTTACGCCACCGCCGAACTCGACAAGAACTCACGTCTCGGCGTGATCTCGATTCAGGATGAAGCCGCTGCACTCGCATCCGTGTCCGACATGCGCTGGCAAACACTCTGGATCAGTCTTATCGCAGGACTGCTTACGATCCTCATCGGAATTTTCTTTGCCAAGAAGCTCACTCATCCGGTGCGAGAGCTTGCAGACGGTGCACACCGAATCGCCTTCGGCGACTTCTCACAACGCATCGACGTGAAGAGTCGCACCGAGCTCGGCGATCTCGGCAACTCCTTCAACATGATGACTGACCAGATCGAGCGCTTCATCGGCGACTTGCAGCGGTCAGCTCAGGAGAACCGCGAGCTCTTTATCGGCACAGTGAAAGCACTCGCCGCTGCGATCGACGGCAAAGACCCGTACACACGCGGTCACTCCGAACGTGTCTCGCGTTTTTCCATGGCCATCGCGCAGCGTCTCGGTCTCTCCGATGAAGAAGTTGAAAAGATCAGGATCAGCGCCCTCCTGCACGACGTCGGCAAGATCTCGATCGACGACAAGATTCTCAAGAAGCCGGCGGCGCTCACCGATGAAGAGTACGACATCATGAAGGGACACCCGCAGAAGGGCTACAAGATCATGTCGCAGATCCCGGCGATGAAAGAGTTTCTGCCGGGTATGTACATGCACCACGAAATGGTCAACGGCAAGGGTTACCCGCAGGGTTTGACGGGTGATGAGATCCCGTTGATGGGTAAGATCGTCGCTGTCGCAGACACGTTCGACGCGATGACTACCGACCGCCCGTATCAGAAGGCGATGAACTTTGACGACGCAGTTGCGCGTATCGAGAGTTTTGTCGGTACACGTTACGATGCCGTGGTCGTTGCCGCATTCTCCGACGCGTGCAAAGAAGGTCAAATCCGGCCCGGACAAGTCAAACTCAGAAAGCCCGGATCCCCTCCCCTCACTCCGCCCATCACGCAGAGCACACCGACTCCAGAGACCCTCTCTGTGTAATCCGTCCCTTTCTGCGTATAATCTGCGGTACACATGGGACTTTTTTGGAGAAGAAAAAAGGATGAGTTTGTCTCCCTCCGTCTGAACGAACCCGCTGCTGCGAAAGTCGAGGAAGCGCAACCAGTCGCGCCTCCACCCCCGCCGGCAGCCACTCAGCCGCCACCAGCGGCAGTCGCAGCGCCTCCGCCTAAACCAGAGCCTCCGAAGCCTGTTGCAGAAACTAAACCCGAACCTGAAAAGCCTGCTTCAGAACGGCCGGCAAAGGAACCCGTAGTTCCGTCGCGATCTCCGTTTGCGACTTCCGTCCTGGGGTTGAACCTCTCGATGGAGGAGTTGCAAGCGCAGGAAGCTGCGCTCGAGCAGGAATTTTCGGCGCGGTTTCGACGCGCGGTTGCAGCCACACGGGAGACGCTCTCAGATAGACTCGATACGCTTTTTGCCGGTCGCAAACAGATCGACGACGAGTTGTTGGACCAGCTCGAAGAGGTCTTGATCGCTGCCGATATCGGCGTGCAGACGACGCTCGAAATCCTCGAGACCGTGCGTCGCGGTGTCGCACGCAAGCAGATCAACGATCTCGATGCACTCAAGCAGGCGATCAAAAACGAGTTGTTGAATATACTTCAGGCCTCTGAACGCCAGGGCGTTGCTTCGGAAGCGACCGTTCCCGAAGGCATCGCGCCTTACGTGATGATGATCGTCGGCGTGAACGGCGTGGGGAAAACCACGACAATCGGAAAGCTCGCGCAACGGATCAAGGCAGAAGGCAACGACGTGTTGATCTGTGCCGCCGACACTTTTCGCGCGGCTGCTTCAGACCAGCTCGCGATCTGGGCCGAGCGCACGGGCGTGCCGTTAATCCAGCAGAAGCAGGGAACTGATCCGGCGGCTGTTCTGTTCGATTCGCTCAAAGCTGCGAAGGCACGCGGTTCGGAAGTTCTGATCGTCGACACGGCTGGCCGCCTGCACACGAAGTCGAACCTGATGGCGGAGCTGGAGAAAATGAAACGCGTTGCGTCGCGTGAAGTTGAAGGCGCGCCGCACGAGACGTTGCTCGTAGTTGACGCCGTCACCGGACAGAACGGGCTCGAGCAGGCGCGACAGTTTTTGAAAGTCGCCGGCGTTACCGGAATCGTGCTGACGAAGTTGGACGGCACGGCGAAAGGTGGAATCGCGGTGGCGATTGCGAAGGAGTTGAACCTGCCGATTCGCTATGCCGGTATTGGTGAGAAAGTTGACGACCTCGTGGTCTTCGACCCGAAGCAGTATGTGAACAGCCTGTTTGGTAACTGAATAAGAAAGAGCGCCACAAAGAAGACAAAAGCCGCAAAAATCGGAAACGTTCATTGTGATTTTTGTGCCTTCTTGTGGCTTGAAAACCTTTTGAGGCAAGCCGAAATCACGATCTTGAGTCAGTCGACAACCTCCTGGACCGAGACTGACCGCCGCATGATGGCGCGTGCGGTTGAGTTGTCGTCGAAAGGCGTCGGGCAGGTTAGTCCAGGACCCCTCGTTGGTTGCGTGATTGTGAGTTCGTCGGGTGAAGTTGTTGGTGAAGGTTTTTATGTTTTTGAAACTGTAAGTCATGCCGAGACGATCGCGCTCGACATCGCCGGCGAACGCGCTCGCGGCGGCACCGCATACGTCTCCCTCGAACCACACGCACATCACGGCCGCACGCCACCTTGCACTGACGCGCTGATCGCAGCAGGTATCAAGCGCGTCGTCGCTCCGATCGAAGATCTCAATCCGAAAGTTTCCGGAAGAGGTTTCACACATCTTCGCGCCGCTGGTGTGGTTGTCGATATCGGTTTGCTTCAGGAACAAGCGACGCAAGTGAACGAGGCGTACCTGCATTACATGACTACCGGCATGCCGTTCGTCCATTTGAAACTCGCAGTCTCGCTCGACGGGAAAATCGCGACACGCACACGCGATTCGCGCTGGATAACCGGACCGGAATCGCGTGCACGCGCGCACGAGTTGCGCCACCAGTACGATGCGATTCTGATCGGCGCAGGGACAGCTGAGGCTGATGATCCGTCGTTGATCGATCGATCTGGTTTGCCGCGTCGACGTCCGTCGGTGCGCGTTGTGCTTGACGATAAGTTGCGGCTGTCGCCGGATTCGCAATTGGCGAGAACTACGTCACAAGCGCCGGTCGTGGTGTTTAGCGATCGCGATTCGCCTGAACTACGTGCGCAGGGCGTGGAGATCGCAAATGCAAAGCGCGGTGATCTGCACGCAGTTTTGAAAGAGCTCGGAAGTCGTTCGATCCAAAGCGTACTGGTTGAAGGCGGCGGCGGTGTTGCAGGTGAATTCATCGACGCCGGCTTCGTAAACAAAGTGACCTTTTTCATTGCGCCGAAGATCATCGGCGGACTGACCGCGCCGACTGCCGTCGGTGGAAGAGGCGTAGAACTGTTGTCGAAAGCTCTCGAGCTCGCACGGACGACAATCGTTCAACGCGGCGAAGACATCGAAGTCACCGGTTACCCGCGAATCAAGCGACAAGACGGTACAAGGGGATGACGGGTGAAGGTCTCGAACCTTATCCCTCGAAGCGCCTGGGCCAACATTTCCTTCGCGACCAGCGCATCATTCAACGCATAGTCGACGCCCTCGCACCTAACCCAGAAGAAACCATAGTCGAGATTGGACCAGGCACAGGTGCGCTCACGTCGCTTTTAGTTGAACGTGCAGGGCGCGTGATTGCCGTTGAGTTTGACGCGAAGCTCACGCCGGTTTTGCAGGAACGATTTGGCGCTTCCGAGAATTTCCGGCTCGTGATGGCCGATGCACTCACGACTGATTTCTGTGCTGAAATCCGGCCGGCCACGAAAGCGAGGTTGGTTGCCAATCTTCCGTACAACATTT
The DNA here is from genome assembly GCA_036280855.1 of Pyrinomonadaceae bacterium. Taxonomy (GTDB): domain Bacteria; phylum Acidobacteriota; class Blastocatellia; order Pyrinomonadales; family Pyrinomonadaceae; genus PSRF01. The sequence goes on from DASUPZ010000115.1 coordinate 5,273, forward strand.
CGACGGCGATCCTGCAACGGCTGATCGCTCAGCGCGAGTGTTTTGACGAGATGGTTTTGATGCTGCAGAAGGAAGTTGTGGAGCGAGTGCTTGCGCCCGCGGGAACGAGCGATCGCGGATTCATTTCCGTGTTGGTAGAGGCTTATTGTGAAACGGAGAAACTGTTTGACGTTGCGCCCGGGGCGTTTCGACCGCCGCCGAAGGTTTGGAGTAGCGTGATGCGGGTGAAATTCAGGCCGCGGATTTACGCGGATGTCGCAGACGCGGATGAAAGCCTGTTATGGGAGATCGTGAGTGCAGGATTTGCGCAGAAGAGAAAGACGATCTTAAACAATCTCAGAAATGCGCAGGGACGGTTGCATGAGATCTTGAAACGCAACGGCGGCGCGAGCATCGTACTGTGCAAAGCAAACGTCGGATTGCAACGACGCGCGGAGACTCTAACCGTCGAAGAGTGGGGAAAGATCGTGCGGGCGATCAGTTAAATCCGCGGCTCAATTACTACCTTGATTCCAGCGCGCGGTCGAAGCGAAAGAACCGGTAACAACTCAACCTTGTGCTCAGGATCGAGTTTGAATCTAAACCGCTGCCCAATCGTCGCCATCAACAACACGACTTCCATCATCGCGAAATAATTCCCGATACATTGCCGCGGGCCGCCGCCGAAAGGGAAGTAGGCGTACTTTGGCGACGGATCACCATTGATCCATCGCTCAGGTTTGAAAGCATCCGGCCCGTCGAAGTAGCGCGCATCGCGATGTGTCACCCATTGAAACGCGAATAGCTGCGTTCCCTTCGGCACACGGAAACCGCCGATCTCAGTCTCCTCGATAGCTTCTCTCCCAACCGCATACGCCGGCGGATACAGCCGCATCGTCTCTTTTACAATCATCTCCGTGTACTTCAGTTTCGGCAGATCCGAAACATTCGGCGCCCGCCCGCCAAGCACTTCATCGAGTTCTGCATGAAA
>DASUPZ010000116.1:0-7904 GCA_036280855.1 Pyrinomonadaceae bacterium
CTATCAACCCGATGGCCGCACGACCACGATGACGCAGGAAGTGCTCGAACTCTCGAAAGAGCCGCTCAGCGCATCATTGTTCGAAGTGCCCGAAGGCTACGCCCTCGCGAAAGACATGCAGGCACTTTACGGCATGGGCACAGCAACATCATCAGTCGCCAACTCCCAATCCGAGAACAACGCCGCCACGAACGCCAACACACCGAGTGCTGAAAACACAACTACCGCCGCCACTGCAAAAAAACCAGGCGCGATCCGGATCGGTCTGGTGATGCCGAAGATCCAGGTACACACCGGCGACGCCGCACGTACCGCCGAAGCAGTGCGCAACGATTTTGCTAAACACTTGAACGCTCCGAATATTGAAGTGGTAACGCTCACAGCGCGAGTGCCTTCCGCAGCCCTTGATGAAGCACGGCAGAGCCAGTGTGACTACGTGCTCAATGTCTCGATGAATCTCAAGAAGGGCGGAGGCGGAGGGATGTTCGGCCGCGCGCTCGGCAATGTCGCAGGGGCTGCCGCGGGACACATCCCGGGCGGAGGAACCGCGGCAAGCGGCGCCGCACGGTCCGCCGCGATCACCGGCGTTTACACAACCGCCGTGGTCGTAGGCTCGATCAAAGCAAAAGACGAACTCTCACTCGAATACAAACTCGACCGCGTTGAAAACACAAACACGGTCGTGACAAACACGGCCAAGGCAAAGGCCAAGTCGGACGGCGAAGACATACTCACTCCGCAGATCGAGGCTGCAGCGCAAGCGATACTCAACGCAGTGCGGAGGTGAAGCAATGACGCGGATCATCACCGTGCTCGTATTTATCGCGTTGCTCGTGCCTCAACTTCAGTTTGCGGTTGACGGCCAAACGCGACGGCAGCAACCACCGCGCGCACCTTCCGAACAACTCGTCCTGAAGTCAGTACGCAATGCGAAGCTGGCCGAACCATACGAGATCGGCCAACTTCCGGAACCGTCGCGCAAACCTGACGGGCAACCGGATCAAGTGGCTGCACTTCTCGCGAGGCAAGTGGCCAAAGGCGACGATCAATCCGTGCCCGCGTTGCTTACAGCGATCATGACCGCTGGTTTCGGCATTCGCGACACTGACGGCGGCGTTACTCAAACCGTTCAACCGGGTCAGGGACTCATCTTCGACGCATGGGAAGTCGCCTCAATGGCGAAGATGTACGGCGAACGAAGAACCGTCGAACTCTCTTATCTCGCCGACTCAATAACCCTCATGCCCGAGTTGAAACAAGCTCCTCTGGAGAAGATCATCATCGACGGTCTTCGCAAACACTCATCGGGCCAGAATCCGGAGTTGCGCTTCTGGGCGCGGTTCATCGTCGAGCTCGGCAAACGAGCGCCACAACCTTACGACCTCCTCAAGGACAAAAACATTCGTCTCGACGCAATCCAAACTGCACTTATCCTTCGACGCGTGCTCGGCGATCTCTACACCCTCGCCCAACCTCCACAACAGGCAAAACGCTTTTACGCACACGCACCACAAACACAGCCGTGCACGATGTCAGACATGGAAGCGACAGTCGCCGACATTCAGGCGCTCGCAACCACCACGGCTTTTGGTGAGCTCATTTCGTGGGTGAAAGACAAGATCGGCGGCAGCTCCGGCGACCTCTTCGGCAAGTACGCGAAGTTCACCAACGTCCTCAACATCCTGCTCGCTTACGCAAAGTTCATCGCAACTTACGCAGCACTCGAAACCGAGATCACAGTCGAAAACCCGCCTTTAGTCCGCAACACCACCGTGAGTCCGGGAGAACGACGACAGCTAACTGCACGCGTGGTGATGAACATCGGCAAGATGCAACAGGTCAATTGCTTTCGCTGGTTGCTGAACGCCGGCACCGGACTCGATTTCAACCTGATGAATGACGGGCCGCTTCCAGGTGTCGAAGTTAACTGGCGTCTGGTCAGCGGCGGCACCGCTGATTTCTACAGCAGCGGTGATCATAGCCAGCGAATCGTTCAGTTTGTGGGTACTGGACCACGTATCCAGGATGCGGGCACTTACGCAGGCATACCGGGCCAGGGAGGCACGCCCGTCGGCAACTTGACCCGCACAAAGACAGACGCACAGGGCAACGCACGAATTCTTCTCGAAGGCGCTTCGCGACGGAATCACATTCCCGCGCCCCACATACCCATGATGAAGAGCGCCGTCGTGATGACGACAGTCAAACTGAAAGGCGGAGACATAAAGGGCGATGCAGTTGATATCGCGGGCCACGTGTCGGGCGGTTTGATCTCGCTCGGCAAGAAAGAAGGATTGGGCGGCGCGGCGGGTGGAATGTTCACGTTTCCCCTCGAGTTGCTGTACCGCACTGACTGGGCTTCAACCGCAACAGTCGAAGTTCCGGTTAAAGATTGGGAAACGTGTGAGAGCAATGCGTGGCAGGGCACGATAACTTACAAGAAAGAGTTTGATCATTCGTGGACTGACGGGAACGACAAAGGTTCCTCTACCACGTCGCAAAAAGAATCTTACGTTGCGACGGTTACTTTCGGCGGCGAGCGGGTTAGCCAATCCGGAGATATCAACGTCAACAACGCGAACGTGGAGGTGACTGCAAGCTACTCCGAAAAATACAACAGCAAGAGCACGAGAGCTTGCAGCCGGCCACTCGAGAGGACGATGGATCTCAGCGGAGAGTCGCAGAGTTCGGGCTCCGTTGCTGTGTTCATCACACCTGACAACCGTTATCGCGTGAGCTATCAAGTGCCGCACGTCTCGGTTGAAGGGTGGCATTCGTCAAGCTGGAAACTCGAAGGTGATTGCAAAAATCCGTTTATGGCTCGTTCGGGCGGAAGCAAACAGTTGATGAGTCGAGGAGTTACTCCACATCGAGTGGAGATCGACGGAATGATCGATCCGAAGAACCCGCACGTGATCAGTGGAAGTAAGACAGAGACCGTCGAACGCAATGGCGGCACGATGACAATGACAGTCACATGGAACATGGTCCGTTGCAACACAGGATTACCAAGATGAACAGAATTTACAAAATCATCGTAATCATCCTCACTCTCGTTGTTCCCATCAACGCACAGATTGCCTACATCCGCGATGGCATGGAGATCCGTGTCATAAATCCTGACGGTACGAACGATCGCAGGCTCTGGACTCATCCCGATGCAAAGAAGGCGCTCGGTATCGATTCGCTCGCGTGGCGTCCTGACGGCAAAGAACTCGTATTCTCCAGCAGGCACGCCGCCGCTGCGTCGCTCTACGACGCTGATCTCTACGCGATACAACCCGACGGTTCCGGTCTGCGCAAGCTGACCAACCCGCCGCAACTGTCCGAGTTCTCAGGTTTTCCGAAAGGTAACGTCAGCGTCACCGTGCGCAATGCGCAACCTGTCTATCAACAGTCGCAGGCAAGCTCGGGTGTGTTTATTGTTTACGTAGCAGGAGCTGCCGAGCCGCAACAGATCACTCTGCCACCTGGAGCAACTAAAACTCTGCTATTCAACCAGGTTGCAGATTTTGGAAACACTGCGCAGGCAGTGGTCGCCATCTGGGGAAACTTCCGTTGGTTCATTCCGGGTGTTGACGTGCGGGCGGGAACGACCGTCAAGGCGCCTGTATTTTCAATAACGGGTGACGGCATCGAATACTTCGGCGCATTTCGCCCCGTCTGGCGTCAGGATGGCTCGCGTGTGAGTTATCGTTCTGGCGTTTGCACGTTGAACAGTGTGCCTCGCGATCCAAAAGCCGGTGAGTATGCCTTCAATCCCCTGTTCTCCGGAAAACATCCCCTTGGCACGTGCGTGTGGGACTGTGGTCCGACAGCATCCACTGCAAATCAGCTCCTCTACAGCGAGAATAATTCGGGCGACTCAAGCATCTTTCGGATTACTGAAGGTGGAAAACATCCGGGTGAAAAACTCGCCACCTACTCAAAGATCGCGTATCAGTTGCTCTTCGATTTACGCTGGCTTCCCGATGCTTCAGGATTTCTCTTTTCTAATCAGACGTTGATGCGCGATTCAGCCAACATCTTTCGATACGATTTTGCGACGCGGCAGGTAACGCAGATCACTCAACTGCAAAACGAATTCACAGGCGCCTTCAGCATCTCGCCGGATGGACAGTGGATCGTGTTTGAGCGATCGAAGACGTTGGACCAGGATCGGGCGATTGATCTGTGGGTTGTGGGAATGAATGGAAAGAACGCACGTCTGCTGACGCGCAATGGGTTTGCACCCTCATGGGGACACAGATCAACGCAGATTACACACATGAGATAAGCCCATTGTGTAATCCGCGTAATCCGTTGGTCAGGATTGTTTCTTCTTGTTCTTCTTCTTGCGCGCCAGTCCTGCGATCGCGGCCAGGCCTGTTCCCAACAGCACCATCGCCGTTGGTTCAGGATTCTGCGACACGTCGCTGGGTGCCGGGGGCCTCACGATACCCAGCCTGGGACCGCGATGAGCCGCCGCGATACTGAATCCGAGATGCTTCCCATTATTGTTTTCAAAATGTTCGGCGTAGAGATAACCGGTTTCCGCACTTTGGATAACCAAACTGGTTAAATTGTGTCTCTCGGCAAAGATCAGCTTTTCCAAATGAACATCGACGTGAAGCATGTCAGCGCGAGCCGTCGAAGCCAGCGTCAACAAAAAGACGGTAGAAACAATCCCCGTCAAGACCCTTGATTTGGTCATAGTTCCATCCCCGGAAAACTATCCGCTTGCCTTGGGGGCTACAGGGGGTTTTTCTCTGGTAAAACTCTTTGTGGGAAGTATGCCGCACATTATAGGTGAGGTGTTGCGAAACTGTTGCGACGTTGGCAACAAATTGCCACGCAGACAACATTGTTTGTGCGCTTCCGTACGGATATGCTACTTCACTTCGACCTGATGAGCCTGCCCGTCATCCGCGACACTGACCACTTTCGAGTCACCAGCCGGCGATTTGACAATGAAGTTAAACGTGCGTTTGCCTGGGTTGTAACTACCTTCTGCCGCACCAATCGAGACTGCAAAACCGCCACCGCTCCGTCGCACGTTGAAACTCGTCCGGCGAAAAGCGCCGCGTTTGTAAGCAGGACTCAGCCCGTCGTCTTCATAAAGTTTCGCGGAAGCCGAACCGGAATCGTCGGGATAGATATTGAACGTAATCGGGTCGGTGGGCTTTTCAGCGACGTAGTTAAGGACCGGACCGGCAGGGATGATAGCTCCACCACGCACAAACATCGGGACCACGTCGAGTGGGGCTTCAACACTGATCGTCGTTCCGCCTGTGTATTTTTTGTTGGTCCAGTAGTCGTACCAGGTCCCTGCGGGCAGGTAAACAAGACGGCGAGTTACATCAGGTTTGACAACCGGCGCGAGCAGCAAATCGTCGCCGATCATGAACTGATCATCGAGATTGTAAGTGCTCTCGTCATTCTGGTAATTGAGCATTAAGGGACGAAACACAGGCACACCCGTGCGATGCGCCTCTTCGAGGGTCGTATAAAGAAATGGCAGGAGCGCGTAACGTAGTTTCAGATACTTGCGAATGGCGTCTTCATAATACTTACCAAAGCGCCATGGCTCCTGATCGTAGCCGTCAATCACTTTGTGGTTGCGACAAAACGGCGCGAGAAAACTCACCTGGTAAGAACGCACGAGCAACTCGCCGCTGCCACGTCCGATAAATCCACCGACGTCGCTCCCAACGAAAGGCTCACCCGAAAGACCGAGAGACGTAAACATCGGAATGTTGAGTGCGAGAGCTTCCCACGTACTGTTTGTGTCCCCGGTCCACATCGTCGCGTAACGCTGAATGCCTGCATAAGCTGCGCGCGTGATGACGTAGGGGCGCAGATCCGGTTGCAGTCGTTCGAGACCTTCGTACGTTGCGCGCGACATGAGAAGCGCAAACGTGTTGCGGTTTTTCGCGTGCGTTGATTTCTCACCTTCGTCGTAACTCACCACGTCCAATTGGTTCTTGCCCGTCTGGTCAACGAAGTCAGACGGCTCGTTCATGTCGTTCCAGATTCCGGCGATACCGTTATCGGTGTAGATGCGATGAAGATCGCCCCACCAGCGCCGGGCTTCGGGCATCGTGTAATCGACAAACACACTCTCGCCCGGCCAGACGCGCGGAACAAACAGATCGCCGTTGCGACGGCGCTGGAAGAAATTCTTCTCAACGCCCTCGTCGTAAGCGTGATAGCCGCGGTCATTCGGTTGATGCTTGACGCCTGGGTCGACAATCGTTACGACCTTCACGCCCTTTCGCCGGAGTTTTTCAGTGAGACCTTTCGGATCCGGAAACCGTTCCTTATCGAACGTGAAGACCCGGTAGCCGTGCATGTAGTCGATGTCGAGATAAACAACGTCGAGTGGTAAATCGCGTTTGCGATACTCGTCGACGACTTCTTCGACCATCGTGTCGGGGTAGTAACTCCAGCGGCTCTGTTGATTGCCGAGTGCCCAGAGCGGCGGCAAAGGCATGTGGCCCGTCAGGTCTGCATAGCGGCCGAGGATCTTTTTGATCGATGGACCATAGAAGAAGTAGTAGTTCAGCTCGCCGCCTTCAGCGCCAAACCACGCGCGCTGGTTGGAGCTTTTGCCAAAGTCAAAATAGCTGCGATAGCTGTTGTCAAAAAATATGCCGTAGGCGGTCCCGCGTTGCAGTCCGATATAAAAAGGAATGGTTTGGTAGATCGGGTCTTTGCCTTCAATATAACCGGGCGTGTCGGAGTTCCAGTTGACGAACGAGCTGCGACGTTTGTCCAGGCGAGCGGCTTTTTCGCCGAGGCCGTAGAAGTGCTCGTCGAAGCCCAGCTTCTTTGAAGCGGCGACAAACATGCCTGCTTTCGGATCGAACATCATCGGCGCGAGCTGGCCCTTTGCGTCGTAAGACATGGGACGCTCGTCGGAGTTGAGCACTTGATGAGTGCGTGCATCGCGAAACTCGATGAGCAACGGTGAGCGGCGCACGACGACCTCTAGTTCATCGGTGATTATCGTGATGGAATCTTGTGATTCTTTGAGGTTCCAGCGAGGCGTTTGCCAGTCGTCTTTGGCGATGGCCCAAGAGTGATCTTTGGCGGAGAATGGTTTCGTGAATGATGCTCTGATGCGAATCAAATCGGGTGCAAGCATCGTGACGCGGACTTGAGAGTTGTCCCCGCAGTGAAAGGTGACATGCCTTTCGCTTCGTTCGAAACGGGTGATCGGACCGATCTTTTCGAGAGTAGTAATGTCCTGGGCGTTGGCGCTTCCTAGAAGAGCCAGGATGATGAGAAGTTTTTTCATGGCAGGATTACAGGATTTTCAGGATTTACAGGATGAGGCGGGCGGCGCCAAGCAGGCCCGCGTCGTCGCCGCATTTTGCTCGCTCGATCTTTACGCGCGCGGCGAGTAGTGGAAACGCACGCTCCTCGATCTGCTGGTGCATGTGCTTAGCGAACAGGTCCCAGCCGTTAACTACGCCGCCGCCGATCACGATCATCTCGGGGTTGAGTATGTTGATTAAGTTTGCCAGGCCGATGCCGAGGTAAACACCCATGCGACGAAAGATCTCGAGCGCCAGTTCGTCACCTGCTTTGCCCGCGGCGAAGATCGTTTCCGCAGTCAGCTCTTCCTTGCCTTGCAACACCGAGTCGGGATAACGCGGGCGCGCCTCGCGCGTCATCCGAACAATCGCCGTTGCCGACGCAAACACTTCCAAACACCCACGACTGCCGCACGTGCACGCAACGCCGCCGAAAGGATCGACACACATGTGACCAATCTCTGCAGCCGCGCCATCCACGCCACGCCATAACTTGCCGTCGAGAATTATTCCACCGCCGACACCGGTTCCGAGTGTGACGCAGATGATCGTCTTGCAACCAATCGCAGCGCCGCGCCACATCTCGCCGACCGCTGCCGCGTTTGC
>DASUPZ010000117.1:0-3600 GCA_036280855.1 Pyrinomonadaceae bacterium
ATTTCCTGTCGCTTTCGAAGGGTGGGAAGTTCGAGGACGCACAGCAGCCGAAGGTCGGCCAGGCTGTTTATCCCTACACGGGCCAGAGCGGTTACGAGTGCATGCCGACGGTGCTTTCTGACGCGGTTGGACCATTCGGACGAAGCGTTCCGCTCGTCGCGCAGATTAAGCAGGCGGTGAATGGTGCTGGATTTAACACGCCTGTTGTGGCCGTTGGCGGCATCTCGACATTTGAGCAGGCGGAAGAGATTCTGCGGGCGGGACATGCTGACATCGTTGGCATGGCGCGACAGGCTCTGGCCGATCCTGACTGGTTTGTAAAAGTGCTACTTGGGCGAGGTGATGAAGTGCGTCGTTGCACTTACACGAACTACTGCGAAGCGCTGGACCAGGCACATCGCCCGGTCACTTGTAAGCTCTGGGATCGAGTTGATCTTGATGAACCGGGGATTGCTACGGTTGATGATGGACGTCGCCGGCTCGAGCCGCCGCGTTGGAGTTAAGCCGCGGATGACGCGGATTCGTAAAGCTGGATAAAGGCCGGATCGCGGCGTTTCAAGTCCTCGTAACTAACGCGGCCGCTGCGCATCATGAGCGTGAACGCAAGTTCCAGTGGGCTGAGATGCATGTACTTCTTCGCGTTCTCAAACCAGACCATGCTTTCAAACGCTGCTGCCTGATAGTCGAGAATCACTGGCCGGCGTGTTGAGGTGAAGTTGTTGAGCGCGTCCTGAACGTTCGGATTTTGCTGGAAAGATCCGGCGAGCGCGATTGCGTCTTCAATTGCGAGCTTGGTTCCCGATCCGATCGAGAAATGCGCGGTGTGCAACGCATCTCCGATGAGGACCACGTTCTCGAAAAACCAGTTCTGATTTTTGACGAGCAGGAAGTTGATCCACTTCGAGTTGTTTGACATCAACTTGTGCCCATTAAGATCGGCAGCGAAAACCTCGCCGAGATACTCGCGAGTTTGTTCGTCGGCCATGTGTGCAAACCCCGCCTTGTCCCACGTCCCCGGATCGCATTCGACGATAAACGTGCTTGTCGTTGAATTGAACTTGTACGAGTGGGCCGCGAACACACCGGCTTCGTTTTCGCGAAAGGTGAGCGTCAAGCCGTGAAAGAGTTGATTGGTTCCGTACCAGATGTAGCGATTACTGCGGACGTCGAGCTCGGGTGCAAATCGATCTGCGTAGCGTTGCCGGACCGTGCTGTTAACGCCGTCAGCGGCTAACAGGACATCACATTCGTTTCGGAGTGCCTCGATGTCGTGAATCTCAGTGCGGAAGTGAATCCTGACACCCAGCTCCTCGGCACGTCGCTGGAGAATCTTGAGCAACTGGAGACGTTGAATCCCGGAGAAACTGTTCCCGCGGATCGAGATCTTCTCGGTTCGATGGACCACGTCAACGTTGTCCCATGCCTCAAATTGCTTGGTGATCTCGGCGTGAGATTCCTGATCGGCGGCGCGGAGGTTGGCGAGCGTCTTCCCCGAAAACACCACACCCCATCCAAAGGTATCATCCGGCCCATTCCGCTCATAGATGTCGATCTCATGCGACACCACGGCCTTCTTCATCAGAATCGCGAAATACAACCCCGCCGGCCCACCACCAATGATGTTAATTTTCATAATTCAGGGTCTTCTCGCACATCGTCGACATAGAACCTATCGAAGCTTCGCCGGATAGTGGAAGATCCATCGACTAAAAACCTTCCAGTTTAGGATCGAAGCCATAGGCTTTGATAACGACTTCGCGCGGCAGAACTCGAGCAATGAATCTGCGTCTAATCTCATTAACATCCGCGCCAGGAAAGCGGTGATGGAGGTCCGAAATTATCAGTTGCCGCATCGCGTCAGTGAGAGCAAAAGCGAGGGAAAGTCTTTGTTCAGGTGACAAACGCCGCATCAGTTCATACTGCTTGCGCTGCGCTTCGGGAGTCGTATCTGAAGAAAGCGGCGTCATTGACTAGTTAGTGCCCCCTTAACAACTGGCCGGCGATGACGAGCTTTTGGATTTCGGAGGTGCCTTCGTAGATGCGGAGCGCGCGCACGTCGCGATAAAGGCGCTCCACTACTGTGCCGGAGACGAGGCCTGTGCCGCCGTGGATCTGCACGGCGCTGTCGATAATTCTTCCCGCGGCTTCAGTGGCAAACAGTTTTGCTTCACTTGCCTCGCGAGTCACTCTATCGGCCGTTGTGTCTCCTGCGTAAGCAGCGCGATAGACGAGAAGCCGGGCGGCGTCGAGCTCCGTGATCATGTCTGCAAGCTTCGCCTGGACCAGTTGATGTTCGGCGAGGAAACGTCCGAACTGTTTACGCTGCGATGCGTAACGTACGGCTTCGTCGAGTGCGCGACGCGCCATGCCGCATGCTGCGGCGCCGACGCTCGCTCGAAACGTGTCGAGCGTCGCCATCGCCAGTCGAAATCCGTCACCTTCGTTTCCAACCATGTCTTCAGCGGGCACGCGGCAACCATCAAACACAATCTCGCCGATTGGATGTGGCGCGATCAACTGCGTGCGCTCTACAACGGAAAATCCGTGCATCCTCGAGCCGACGACAAACGCAGAAAGTTCGGCGCGTCCATCGTCGCGTGTTCCCGTTTTGGCGAAGACAGTGTAAAAATCCGCGATGCCGGCGTTTGAAATAAAACGCTTGCGGCCGTTGATGACGTAGGTTTCACCATCGCGGCGCGCGGTAGTTTGAATCGCGGCGACGTCGGATCCGGCTTCCGGTTCAGTCAGTGCAAAAGCTGCGATAGCTTTTCCCTTTGCAGCGCGCGAGAGCCAGAAGTCGCGCACGTGATCGGGCGCGGCCTGGCTGATAGCGTACGTGCCCAGACCCTGCATGACGAAAGCGAGATCTGCAAGCGAGGAAGAGTAGGCGAGGGCTTCGCGGATCAAACAGAGTGAACGGATGTCGAGTTTCGCTTCCGCGACTGCGTAATTCAAAAGACCCGCTTCAGCCAGCAAGCTGACGAATGTCCTGGCAAGACCTTCGACGTCGTCTTCGGATGACGCACGTGGCTCAACTTCGCGCTCGACAAACTGCGTCACGCTCTGCGCAAGGTTCTGATGTTGGGGAGTGAAGAAGGGAAGTTGAGAGATTAGCGAATCCATTTCATTGCCGGTTAGTAGACTGGTCGTCGTCGCAATAAATCGTGATCTGCAATCCGCGTTTATCTAAACCTTGCTTCGCGCTTCGCGACGAACGCTTCGTACGCTTCACGATAATCCGGGTGCTGCATGCAGATCGCCTGCGCCTGTGCTTCACTTTCCAACGCGGTTTGCAGGTTCATATCCAGCTCGCGGTTTAGCATCTCTTTCGTTTTGCCCAGTGCGAAAGCAGGACCCCGAGCCAGCCGTTCTGCGAATTCGCGTGTGGCGGTCGAGAGTTCGGCCGCGGGTACGACACGATTGTACAACCCGATGCGTTCGGCTTCAGCCGCGCTGACGAAATCTCCCGTGAAGAGCATCTCTGTTGCTTTCGCGAGTCCGACGACACGCGGTAAAAGATACGAAGCAGCCATGTCGGTGCCCGCGAGTCCGACCTTCACAAACAGAAAAGCTATCTTTGCTTCTTCACTGGCAATGCGT
>DASUPZ010000118.1:0-3063 GCA_036280855.1 Pyrinomonadaceae bacterium
ACAGGGCGAAACCGCAGTTCCCCGACGACGAAAGCGGTTGATGTTAACTATAGCGTGGCCTCTCCCCACACGCTGTCCAATGCGCGAAAGCCGAAGAGGTTTCAAAAGGCTATGCAAGAGCAGGATGGCAAAAAACAATTCAACATCAGCGAACGTCTGGAAGATCTGCGCCGGGAACACGAGGCGCTGCGTTGGGAGGGATCGTTTCGAGAATATTTTGAACTAGTCGCTCAGAACCCGCGCATTGCCCAGCTTTCACACGCTCGCATCAACGACATGGTTCACGCCGCCGGCGTCGAACGTCTCAATGAAGGCACTCAGCACGAGGTCCTTTCCTACAGATTCTTTGCCAGCGAGCTCTTTGGCATAGAAGAACCCATCGCCAGGATTGTCGAGTATTTCAAATCGGCCGCGCAGCGTCTCGAAGTGCGCAAACGCATCCTGTTGCTGATGGGACCTGTGGGCGGCGGCAAGTCGACGATTGTCAACATGCTGAAGCGCGGCCTTGAAGAGTGGGCCAAGACCGAGGCAGGCGCGGTTTACGCCATCAAAGATTGCCCGATGCACGAAGAGCCGCTGCACCTGATCCCGCATCAACTGCGCGGGGAAGTCGAAAAGCATTACGGAATTTACATCGAAGGCGATCTCTGCCCCCAGTGTCGTTACGCGCTCGATCACACGTACGGCGGACGGCATGAAGACGTGAAGGTGCATCGCGTCGTGTTCTCGGAGAAAGAACGCGTCGGCATCGGAACGTTTTCACCGAGCGATCCCAAGTCGCAGGACATTACGGAGCTGACCGGCTCGATCGATCTTTCGACGATCGGCGAGGTTGGTGTCGAGTCTGATCCACGTGCTTATCGTTTCGATGGCGAGTTGAACATCGCCAACCGCGGTTTGATGGAATTTGTCGAGATGTTGAAAGTTGACGAGAAGTTTCTCTACAGCTTGCTGACACTCTCGCAGGAGCAAAGCATCAAGACCGGGCGGTTCGCGATGATCTACGCCGACGAAGTGATCCTGTCTCACTCAAACGAGAACGAGTACATCGCTTTCGCCGGCAACCGGAAATCCGAGGCGCTACAGGATCGCATCATCCTCGTGAAAGTGCCTTACAACCTGCGTGTTTCACAGGAAGAACGGATTTACGACAAGCTGCTGCACCAGTCAGAAGCGCTGCGCAACGTTCACCTTGCTCCGAACACGTTGAGAGTGGCAGCGATGTTTGCCGTCATGACGCGGCTTGAGGAACCGAAGCGACAAAACGTCGACATCGTGAAGAAGATGAAACTTTACGACGGCGAAGATGTCGAAGGTTACAAGTCGAAAGACGTGCGCGAGCTGAAAGAAGAAACCATTCGCGAAGGCATGGATGGGATCTCGCCGCGTTACATCATCAATCGTCTGTCGAGTGCGCTCGTTCGCGACGGCGTGACGTGCATCAACCCGATCGACGCGCTGCGTGCGATCAAGGATGGTTTCGAACAGCACACCGGAATCAGTTCCGAACAGCGTGAGCGATATTTGAACCACATCTCGCAGGCGCGTAAAGAGTATGACGAGCTTGCGAAGATCGAAGTGCAGCGCGCTTTCGTCTACTCGTTTGAAGAGATGGCGCGCACGATGTGCAACAACTACCTCGATAACGTCGAGGCGTTCTGCAACAAGGAGCGTATCAAAGATCCGATCACTGAAGAGGAGATGGATCCGGATGAACAGTTGATGCGTTCGATCGAGGAGCAGATCGGAATTTCAGAAAACGCGAAGAACACGTTCCGGCAGGAGATACTGATCCGGATTTCATCGTACGCTCGCAAGGGCAAGCCGTTTGAGTACAACTCGCACGAACGTCTGAAGGAAGCGATCGAGAAGAAGATCTTCGCGGATCTGAAAGATGTGGTGAAGATCACCACTTCCGCGAAGACACCGGATCCGGATCAACTACGGCGGATTAACGAAGTAGTCGATCGGCTCGTGAAAGAGCATGGATACTGTCCGGTTTGTGCGAATGAACTGCTTACTTACGTCGGAACGCTTTTATCACGTTAGATAGATTAGCCACAGATTTACACGGATGAACACGGATCAGATCCGCGTTATTCGCGTAAATCTGTGGCTTAAAACATGAAGAAACGTTACTGGATCGCGGGCGCCGCAACGCTGGCAATCGCCGGCAAATTGTTGCTGCGTCCCCGCGATGCAAACTGGGACAAAAACCGCAAAGTTCTCTTCCATCCCGATCACTCGCGCTTCATCGATCTCGACGGGGTCAGAGTTCACTATCAGGAAGCCGGCGACCCGGACGCGCCCGCACTTCTTCTTATTCACGGCTTCGCTTCATCGACGCTCGTGTGGAGCAAAGTCTTCCTGCATTTGGCGTCCCAGGGCTTCCGCGTAATCGCGCTCGACATGCTCGGCTTCGGCTATTCAGCAAAGCCGAAGAATGGTGAGTACACCATCGCCGGGCAGGCAAAACTGTTGATGCGCTTACTCGATGAACTCGGCATTCCGCGCGCTGTGTTTATCGGAAGTTCGTACGGCGGCGCCGTTGCAGCAACTTGCGCGCTCGACTATCCGGAACGAGTTGAGAAGCTGGTCCTGGTCGGAGCAGTGAGTAATAACCGGCCCCTCGCGTTTAAGCTGATGCGAGTGTTCTCATCGCCGGTGGTTGGCGACGTGGTGTCGCCGCTCTTGATCGGATCGCGAAGATTGCTGCGCCGGCGAATGAAGCGCGTCTACGATCGTCACTCATGGGAGCTCGACGAACGAAGAGTTAAGGCACGCCACCTGGTTTTGCGTCCCGCGGGCGCGCAGCGTGCGCTCATACGGACGGTGCGGTGCTGGGATGCTGAACGCATCACCAGAGACGCGCATCTAATCACACAACCCACTCTCCTGCTCTGGGGTGAAAACGACATTGACATTCCCCTATCAGACGGTGAACGGCTCCACGCGGAGATTCCCGGGTCGCGTTTGATCGTCTTTTTGAATTGCGGTCACATACCGCACGAAGAATATCCCGAGGCGTTCACGGAGTTAGTCGTCGATTTCTGTCGAGAGAAG
>DASUPZ010000119.1:0-10968 GCA_036280855.1 Pyrinomonadaceae bacterium
CCAACTGCTCGGCGAAGCAATCACCGCACTGAACACGAAGCGATGGCGCTGGTCAAACAGCGAATCTGCACGCTCGGCGGCGAAGTTTCGATTGTCCTGCGGAAGCAACAACGTTTGCAGGTCAGACGAATCGTCGATCGAGTGAGACCAGGTATACGACGCGAGGAACTGGAAATGATTCGAGAAACGCTTCTTCAGATCCACGTTCAAGGCGTTGTAAGTCGAATTACCGTCTGACGTCTGCGCGTTGATCGAGCCAAACGGGGAAACCGTTCCTGGCGTTCGCAGCGACCCGGCAAGCGCACCATTCAACACATTAGGCGTAACCAGACCACCCGAAAGCGCCTGCGCCAGGAAGTAGTTTGGCGCACTCGGACGGAAGAAGTTTGCGATACCGGCATTCACGATGCGACTGCCAAGGTTCGTCAGCGGCGCCGTGATCATGCCCGGAACGATGATCGCAAACGTCTGGCCCGCATTCGGGAACGCCGGAACACCGGCGGGCGTGGCGAGTGTAAAGCATTGAAGCGGCACACCGCCGGGACACGGAACGCCCGAAGTCGGAATCGAGAATGCAACAGCTTCCGTTGTGCTGACCGGATTGCGTCCGGCTAAACGACGGAAGTTTTGAATTTGCAAATCAGTTCGGGGAGCGTTGATGTCGAGCGGGTGCGGCAGGTGACGCGCACCGACGTAAATGTAACTTCCCGAAATTGTCATGTCCCTTGTCAGCTCGCGCTCAATCGTGAAGTTACCCTGGTTGGCGTAAGCGTATTCAAAGTTCTTCTGCACGTGCAGCGTGAACGGCAGCACTGGTCCAAATCCCGGGAACGTCTGATCGTTGAACCTCTGCCTGCCAAACTGATACTGCGCGCCCGCAGCAACGCCCGGAGTCGAAACGCCCGCGGGACAAATGAGCGACACTGGTCCACCCGGAGGACATACGGTGCCCTGGAACACCTGCACCGCGTTGAGCAAGGCAGTTTGCGCCGGGCTGCCGGGAGTCAGGATGCCCTGCTGCTGTTGCACGGCGTCGGCGATGTCGGAGTTGAACGCGATCGCAAGCAGCGGATGGTCGTAGAAAATTCCAAACGCAGCGCGAATAGACGTCTTGCCGTCGTTCCACGGATCCCATGCCAGAGCAAGGCGCGGGGCCCAGTTGTTCTTGTCGCGCGGGAAACCCTGCTGCACGCCCATCGCGTCCTGTGCGGCCAGCACCTGTTCGGCCGTAAGCGTGATTCCCGACAACGGGTCGCGAAGCGGCAGTGTCGGAAGCTGTTCCGTCAACTCGATGTCGTAACGAAGACCGTAGTTTAGCGTCAGGTTAGGACGAACCTTCCAGGAGTCCTGAGCGAAGAAGGCAATCGGCTTATTGCTGATGCGGCTGATCGGATTTCCAAAGCCCTGGATGAAGTTTGCCGGGAATCCGAGACCGTACTGCTGCACGGGCGTGAAATCAGGCGCGCCCGCGAACGCCGGATTCAAGGTCGCGGCAGAGAGTCCGCCGAAGTTGAACAGACCGGCGAAGTTGAGTTCGAAGATCGCCTCCGGAATGCGAACGAAAGCGATGTCGCCGCCAAACTTAAACGTGTGGTTTCCGGCAACGAGATTTATGTTGTCCGTGAACTCGTATCTAGTCTCCGTGCGAACCACTGGGGAGAACAACTCGCGGCCGATGAACGCGGTACCGGAGATGTTGAATGCCACTGCATCGGGATTTTGCGATTTGAAGGTCGCACGACGCTCGCCGAAGTTGAAGCGAGCCTCGTTGACAACGCGCGTGGTAAGCGTGGACGTTAACGTTGTGACCGCTGAGAAGTCGCGCAAGGTCTGAATACCGGTGCGCGAGAAATCGTTCTGGCCCAGGGACTGGTTCTGCGACTCAACCTGTATGCCCGTGATCTCGCTCGGATTGTAGCCAAACCTGAAGCTGAACTGATGGCTCGGAGTAATCAGGTGGTCCAGGCGGAACGAGTTGAACGTTGTATCGTCAGTAACCGGAAACACCCTTTGCAGGTTGTTCAACGGCCTGAAAGCGATGAGCTGGCCGTTTGCGTTGGTTGTGTTGAGCGGAACAGGCGCGCCCGAAAGAATGAAGCGTGGTCCGATCGTGCCGGGAAGGATCGGGCTGATCGCCGGACACAAACTGCCATCGTTTGGCGACGCGAGCGGGTTGCTGCCGGTCAGTGCGGTGGTACCGCCGCTCGAAGCAAAAAACCCGTAGGCGCGAGCGCCACAGATGTTTGCCGGAACGCCGGATGCGACGAGGCTGTTGATGAACGCCGCCTGCGCCGGCGTGATGTTGTTGAATGTGCGCGCAAACGGATTAAGACCCGGGATCACCGGTATCGTCGCTGAGCCCGTTAACCCGCGCGCCACGTCGCTGGTGAAAAAGCCCGACTCGTTTCGTTTTCGTTGTTCAAACGCAAAGAAGAAGAAAGTGCGATCTTCGGCGAATGGACCACCGATGGTGAAGCCATACTGCGTGCGCGTGAACGGCGGATCCTCGATAGGCGCAAACGCGTTACGCGCCTGGAAGCTGCGGTGGCGCAGGAACCCGAAAATGTTTCCGTGCAACTCGTTCGTGCCCGACTTCGTCACGACGTTCACCACGCCGCCCGCCGAACGGCCAAACTCCGGCGCAAACGAATTCGTGACTACCTGAAACTCCTGCACCGCTTCCTGACTGACTGTCGAACGAGATGCGTTGACGGAGTTGTCAGTGTTGTCGGCGCCGTCGACCTGGACCAGATTTGAGCGACCACGCTGGCCGCCGAAATTCAAACCCGTCGTCGGCGCTGGTCCAATCGGACGGCCGGCGTCGCGGCCGACGGTCGATGTGGTCAGTGCAAACGAGAGATAGTTTCGTTCGTTGATCGGAAGATTGTTGATGCGCTGCTGGTCGATCGTGGTTGCGACTGCGGTCTTCGAAGTTTCAACTATCTCGGAAGTCGCATCCGAAATCGTGACGCTCTCGGTGATCTCTCCGGGTTGAAGCTCGATGTTGAGCTCAGCAGCCTGACCAATTGTAACTGTTACTTTCGTCAGTACCGCTTTCTTGAAATTCGGAGCTTCGGCGGTAATCTCATAATCACCGGGCGGAAGATTGATGATTCGATAGAAGCCTTCATCGTTACTGCTCGCGCTGCGGGAGAGGTTCGTCGCAGGATTGCGCGCGGTCACAGTCGCGTTAGGCACAACCGCTCCGGTCGTGTCTTTGACTGTGCCTTGCAAGTCGGCGGCGTTTGACTGTGCCTGTCCGAAAGCCGCGCTTGCACACAGTAGCAACACGGTGATCAAAGCGGGGATTTGAAAAAATCGCATAGGCCGGGGCATTAACGACAGAGACATCGTTGTTCTCCTTAACTATATTGCGGCTGTGGATTTGCGCTCACTAAGCTCTGCTTTAGTTATATTCGCTTACCAGTCGACGAGTTCAGAGATCCGTCTCCGATTTGCTGACGACGCGTGGGAGAAACTTTACGCCGCTGTCATGAGCCCTGGGATAGCAACGCTGACAGAGAGACCAGCACTGGCTCAGCCTTTTTACTCTAAAAGAGTCAACGTGGCAAGCAGTTAAATCGCTCGCGTCGCGCGCACAAGCCGGTTCCGCAACGGCTCGCTCGCACCAAACACTGCGATGCCAAGACCGGCTAGGCGAGGTTTGAACGCGGCGCGCCGGAGCAATCCACAAATCCGCAGACGCGAATCGAACTTTCGAAGGTATTCATTCGCGTAATCGGCAGCTAGTTCCTCGTTCGTCAATTGATGACGATGACGAGTGATTACTTTCGCAGCGAGTTCGCCGCTTTCAAACGCCATCAACATCCCGCTACCTGTAAAAGGATCGATAAACGCCGCCGAATCCCCAATTGCGAGCAGTCCGCGCGCAGGGCTCGGCTGCTGCCTGCCGAAGCGTTCCCACGATGCGCTTAGCCACTCGGATTCCGTTTCCGCGTGTTCGAGCGTGTAAGCAGCTCTGCGGTTCTTCATCACAAGCTCGCGCATGACTGCTTCCGGATTCGAGCGATAACGTTTCACCTGTTCCGCGGAGACGATAAAACACAGGTTGCTCAGGGTGTCTTCAATCGTGCTCAGCCCGCCGTAACCGTGTGGGTAGAAATAGATCTCACATGCGTTTGGAGCGATGCGCGTGTTTCGCAAGTGGGCTTTGAATGCGACGAGGGTTGGTTTTGATCGCGGCTCAGCACCGTTGAGCTTGCGCGTGAGGATGCGCGCACGGCCTGTGGCGTCGATCGTGAGCGGAGCCCGGTACTCGCGTTCTGAACCGTCAACTTTTACTTTTATACCGTGCACGCCCGATCCGTTCATTAACGGTTCACTGATACTCGCGCCCTCGAGCACCGTCACACCGCAGTCCTGGGCGCGACGCAGCAGCACGTGGTCCATTCTCGCGCGGCTCAAACCGAGTGCGACTGATCCGCCAAACCAGTTGCTTGGAATGGTCACGCGATGACCGCCGGAAGAATAGAAGACTGTTTCCGTGAGTGATGTTGGACCAGAGAACGTGATTTCGTTGGAGACACCGAGGTGTTCGAAATGCTGCCGGCATTCGGGAGATATAAACTCGCCGCACAGCTTTGGCCTGGGAAACTTTTTCTGTTCCACGAGCAGGACACGAATGTCGTTGCGCGCGAGATGAATCGCGGCACTCGTTCCCGCCGGCCCCGCACCGGCGACGATCACGTCGAAATCATGCACTGCCCGTTGCCTCCGTCGCGCTCAAAACTAACCGGTACGGGAAATGTCGTTCGACTCGCACATCTTTTAATTCTGCCCGCCGCCCGAGCGCACGCATCTCGTCAGCCTTGAAACTACGAAGTATCGACAGCGCACCATCATGACGAAGCAGGCGATTGTGCAGAAACAGTTTGCCCACCGTTGTGTAGAAAAAATACGCGACGGGATGCCGGTGTAAATCAATCACGAATATGCGGCGCCGTGCGACGCGGCTCATCTCACGCAGAATTTGGACCACCTGGTCTTCCACAAAGTGATGCGTGAACAAAGAGCACATCACGTAATCAAACTCCCCGTCACCAAACGGCAACCGTAAAGCATCTGCACGCACGGCGCTGATCTCGTCAAACGCTCTCGACTCTTCGTTGATTGACTCCGCCGATCGTTCGTTAAGCTCGAGACCCACGCCACGCATGCGCAGTCCAGTCTCCCTGGCCCAACTCGCCGCCACGCGCAACAGTTCTCCAGAACCCGCGCCAACGTCCAGTATCGAAAAGCTCGACAACCCTTGCGTTTCGATCTCACGAAGCAGCGTGCTCTTCAACGCGTGCGCGTCGCCCATCCAGCGATTGACGAACTGCAATTCACCTATACATCCCTCGTACTCTTCAGGCGTATAGCTGCCTGTGTCGATGTACTCAAGCTCATAACTGCGTCGTTTGAACTTTTCGAACATGGGACAGGATTAACATGATTTACAGCATTTACATGATTATCATGTCAATCTTGATAATCATGTAAATCCTGTCAAACCAACTGAATTACTAAGGCGCTGTTCTTCGATCCGAAGCCGATACAGTTACAGAGGGCAGTTTTTACGTTTGCTTCGCGTGCTTCGTTGGGGACGTAATCGAGATCGCAGTCAGGATCAGGTTCGTCGAGATTGATTGTTGGTGGGATCTGTTTCGTGTGCATCGCGCAGAGCGCGGCGCCTAAACCCGCGGCCCCACTCGCACCCTGCGGATGACCGATTTGCGACTTCGTTGCCGACATCGGAATCCGCGCGGCGTTGCCGTCAAACGCGAGTTTCAAGGCGCTGGTTTCGATGCGATCGTTAAGGAGCGTTGAAGTGCCGTGGAGGTTGACGTAGTCGAGGTCCTTTGGTTCACAACCCGCGTCATCAAGCGCAAGACGCATCGCGCGCGCAGGTTCGTCGCCGTCTTCCGCTAATCGCACGCGATGATAAGCATCGCAGGTGGCGCCGTAGCCGGTGATCTCAGCGTAAATCTGTGCGCCTCGATTCTTCGCATGTTGCAACTCCTCGAGGACATAAATCCACGCACCTTCACCGAGCACAATGCCGGACCGGTTGCGCGAAAATGGTCTCGAAGCACGATGTGGCTCGTCGTTCCAATCACTCGTCAACACAGTCATCAGATTGAACGCTGCGAGAATGCCCGGAGCAATCGGCGCATCGACGCCGCCCGACAGCATCAGATCCTGTCGACCAAGCGCGATGTGTTGCGCCGCGTAGGCAATCGCGTCAGTTGAGCTTGTGCAACCTGTGGAAACGATGTGCGACAAACCACGCAGTCCAAACGCCATCGACAACTCACTCGACAGGCCACCATGCGTCGAAGCAGGAATCGTGTAGACACTCGCTTTACTGGTTGGACCAACGTACCAGTACTCGTACTGCTGTTCGGTGAAAGCGAGGCCACCGCCGCCTGTTCCGAGTTCGACACCAAACGCGCGGCGTTCATCGAGGGAAAGATCGTTTGGAAAAAGCTTCGCGTCTTCAAGTGCCTCGCGCGCAGCCGCGAGTGCAAGCGGAACAGTGCGCGGAACGTGTTTGCGATCTTTGGGATTGAGTTGCGACTGCCAATCGAATGAAGGAACTTCGGCGGCAATCTGGACGGAAAAGCTCGACGGATCAAACGCCTGGATTTTTCGGACGCCGCTTTTGCCCGTGATGAGACCGTCCCAAAAAGCGGCGCGTCCGATTCCAAGTGGCGTGACACACCCCATTCCGGTAATGACAACCCGGCGTGGACGCGTCAACGCTCTGAACATGAGATCGCCCGTGTTTTATCCGTGAGTGCGACTATACCTTCGTGCCGCACTCGGTGCAGAATTTTGCGCCGGGCGCCAACTCTGACTGGCAATTAGCGCACAATGCTTTTCCTTGCTTCGCCCCACATTCAGTACAGAACTTTGCGTTAGGCGCGTTTTGACTGCCACATTCCGGACAAGGAATTCCCGGCGCAGGACCCTGGCCTTGCTGAGCACCGCCTCCGCCTTCCTTCGGCTGCTTCATCGCGTCAGTCATCGCGTTTGCCATCGCATTGCCCATCGCGAAACCGGCGCCGAGTCCCATACCCGCGCCTGCGCCGCCGCCCGGATTCTGGGCCGCATCACGCATTGCATCCGCAGCCTGAAACTGGGCGTAACGGCCAACGTCGCCGATCACTCCCATCGACGTGCGTTTGTCCATCGCCTGTTCGACTTCCTGCGGCAATGAAATGTTCTCGATGACGAACTTGGTCAGCTCGAGGCCGAACGCTTTGAATTCTTCGTTCAACTTAACGCGCGTAAACTTCCCGAGTTCGTCGTAGTTTGACGCGAGATCGAGCGCCGCAATCTTCGACTCTCCGAGTGCGTCGCTGAAGCCGCCGACGAGCGTGCGTTTGAGCTGGCCCTCGATGTCTTCGGTGATGAACCTGCCGCTCGTGCCCGTGATCTCTTTAATGAACGCCTGCGGTTCCGCAACGCGCATCGAGTAAATTCCGAATGCTCGCAGACGGACCATGCCGAAATCAGTGTCGCGCATCATGACGGGATTCGGCGTTCCCCATTTCAGGTCCGTAAACTGCCGCGTGTTGACGAAGTAGACCTCTGCTTTGAAAGGCGAGTTGAAGCCGTATTTCCAGGCGCCCAACTTGGAGAGAATCGGGGTGTTGCCCCCGTCGATCGTGTAGCGGCCCGGGGGAAACTGATCGGCAATCTGGCCCTCGAATACAAAAACCGCGGTCTGCGACTCGCGGACGATTAGCTGAGCTCCGTTCTTGATTTCCTGGTCTTTAACTGGAAATCGATAAACCAGCGTGTTAGCGGAGTCGTCGAGCCATTCGATTACTTCGATAAACTGTGACGTCGGGTTAAGTCGATCAAGTATTCCCATCTTTGTGCCTCATTCTTCAGATTCAAGCTGTGGAAGATTATACATTCGAGCGGGTGCGCCAGCGAATCAGCAGCAGGGCCGTCAGGCCGCCCGCCATGTCAATCAGACTGTCGTAAATCGAGCCGGTGCGGCTCGGTACGAACGTCTGGTGATACTCGTCAATTAACGCATAAGTCACCACGATAGTTGCGGATATTAAGAACCAGCGGTCGCGAACTGCCGGCCGCGGCGACGTGCGAAAAGCGCGGGCCGCAAGAAATCCGAGTATCGCGTACTCGGTGAAATGCGCGAGCTTCCTGACGACCATATGGACCATCAACAGCGTTTCCGGAGTGGTGTTTGGAAACAGCCAGAGGACAAGTGGACCAATGATACGGGAAGTGTTGCTGGCGGAGAAACTACCGGAGGAAGCCCAGGAGATGAATGCGAGCCAGACGACGAGCGGAACGTATCGACTCAGCAGCCTGGCCACAGCACTAAAGCGCAGCGGCGCCCGAAACCACCTCGATGATCTCGTTTGTGATCGCTGCCTGGCGAACGCGGTTCATGTTGAGCGTCAAACTGTCGATCAACTCGGCCGCGTTCTTCGAAGCAGAATCCATCGCGGTCATGCGCGCACCCTGCTCGGAAGCAACGGACTCGAGCAACGCGCGAAAGATTTGGGTCTCGACCAGACGCGGCAACAATTGCGCAAACATCTCTGCGGGTGGTTGCTCGTAGATGTAGTCGACCAACGTCACCGCTGGTTGTGACTTTGCGTCGGCAGGCGGTTCTTCTTTCACACGCGAAACAGGTAACAACTGTTCCAGGACGACGCGCTGCGAAAGCACTGACTTGAATTCGTTGTAGATCAGGAAGACTTTATCGATACCCGTGTCTTCGGTGTAGACCTTGATTATGGACCGCGCGACTTCGAGTGCCTCAGAAAACTCGACGCGGCCCTTGCCCGTCAGTCCGAGATACTCGCCTGCAATCACCCCGCCTCGATTGCGGAAGAAATCACGGCCCTTGCGACCGATGGCCATAATCTCGATCGTCTTATCTTCGTTGTCGCGCATGAACGACTGTGCTGCCTTCGTGAGGTTTGTATTGAAGGCGCCGCACAGTCCTTTGTCGGCAGTAACAAGGACCAGCAGGTAACGCTGATCGCCACGCATGTCGAGGAGGGGATGATGGAAGTCTTCATCGGTGCGATTCGCGAGCTCGCCGAGAACTTCTGTCATCTTGTTTGCAAACGGACGCGCGGTTACGACGCGTTCCTGAGCGCGTTTGAGCTTCGCGGCAGACACCATCTTCATGGCCTTCGTGATCTGCTGCGTGTTCTTTACCGACTTGATGCGCCGGCGTATGTCCAGAAGATTAGGCATTGCGTCGTCTTACGCGGGCTGTGGCGCTGCCGCAGTCGTAGCTGTTCTTGCGGGTGACACCGCGAAGTCCGGTGCTTCCGCACGTTGTTTGATCCACTCGTCTTTGAAATCTTCGAGCACCTGTTTCAGACCCGCTTTGATCTCGTCAGTCAACGACTTCTTCTGTGCGAGATCGACGAGCAGGCCCGGGTGCGAGTTTTCAACAAACTTCAGCAAGCCGGTTTCGAAGCTCCTGATGTCTTCGACTGCAACGTCGTCTGTGAAACCGTTGGTTGCGGCCCAGATCACGAGCACCTGTTTTTCGACGTCCATCGGTTGATACTGAGGCTGTTTCAGAATTTCCGTCAGACGCTGCCCACGTGCGAGCTGAGCTTGTGTTGCGCGGTCGAGGTCGGAACCAAACTGCGCAAACGCCTGTAACTCGCGGAACTGCGCCAGGTCGAGACGCAGCGTGCCGGCGACCTGCTTCATCGCTTTAATCTGCGCCGATCCGCCCACGCGTGAAACGCTGTTGCCGACGTTGATCGCGGGCCTGAAGCCGCTGTTGAAAAGGTCGGCTTCGAGGAAGATCTGTCCGTCAGTGATGGAGATCACGTTTGTTGGAATGTATGCCGAGATATCGCCTGCCTGCGTTTCAATGATCGGCAAACTCGTTAGTGAACCGCCGCCTTTGGTGTCCGAAAGTTTTGCCGCTCGCTCGAGTAGACGCGAGTGGAGGTAGAACACGTCGCCGGGATACGCCTCGCGGCCCGGTGGACGTCTGAGCAGCAGCGAGATTTCGCGATATGCGGCCGCCTGTTTCGAAAGATCGTCGTAAATCGTCAACGCGTGACGGCCACTGTCGCGGAAGAACTCTCCCATCGCGGCGCCGGAGTATGGCGCAAGGAATTGCATCGCGGCGGGATCGGAAGCAGTGGCTTTGATCACGATCGTGTAATCCATCGCACCGTGGTCCTGGAGCGTCCTGACCACCTGGGCCACGGTTGACGCCTTCTGACCAATCGCGACGTAGATGCAAATTACGTCTTTGCCCTTCTGGTTGATGATCGTGTCGACGGCGACTGCAGTCTTTCCGGTTTGACGATCGCCGATGATCAACTCGCGCTGACCGCGACCGATCGGCACCATCGCGTCGATCGCTTTAAGACCTGTTTGCAGTGGTTCTTTCACGGGCTGTCGATCGATCACGCCCGGAGCGATACGTTCGACCGGATAGTAGTGCTCCGTCACGATTGGACCAGCATCGTCGATCGGGTTTCCGAGTACGTCGACTACGCGACCGATGAGCGCATCACCGACAGGCACCTCAATGATGCGTCCGGTGCGCTTCACCAGATCGCCTTCGCGAATGGTCTGAAAATCTCCGAACAACACCGCACCGACCTTGTCTTCTTCGAGGTTGAGTGCGAGGCCGCGAACGTCGTGCGGAAACTCGAGCAGCTCGCCGGCCATCACTTTTTCAAGGCCGTGAAGTTCTGCGATGCCGTCGCCGATCTTTATGACGGTCCCGACTTCCGTGACAGTGACGCCCGTTTCGAAGTTTTCGATCTGTTTGCGAATAATCTCGTTAATTTCGCTCGCTCTTATTGGTTCCATAATTCCTCTACAAACTTCGGCAGGTTTTACTGGCCCACCAATCCTTCAGACAATCGCTCGAGATGGTTTTGCACCGAGCCGTCAAAAATAGTTGAGCCGATGCGCGCGACCACACCGCCGATA
>DASUPZ010000120.1:0-4061 GCA_036280855.1 Pyrinomonadaceae bacterium
CATCTGACGACAAGTCCCCGATCTGTTTCAATGCCTCCTCGATCGTGCTTTCAATCTCCGGATCGATATCCTCGAAGAACGGACGCCGCACGACGCCGATCCGCGGCTTAGTCTTTACGTCTAAAGCGGACGCGTATGAATCAACCGGCCGATCAACACACGCCGTATCGAACTTATCGTAACCCGCGATAACTTGCAGCATCAGTGCGGCGTCGGTAACGTTTCGACACAACGGGCCGACATGGTCCAACGAGGGCGAGAGGGGAAACACTCCACGTAAACTCACCCGTCCATACGTCGGCTTCAACCCCACGATGCCGCAGAACGCAGCGGGCTCGCGTACTGACCCGCCAGTGTCAGTTCCAATTGCACCGAAACACATGCCCGCCGCGACCGCCGCGGCAGAACCACCCGACGACCCGCCTGCGATGCGATCGTGGTCCCACGGATTGTGAACCGGGCCGAAATAGCTCGACGCAGACGTGCCTCCGTAAGCAAACTCCTGCATGTTTTGTTTGCCGATCAGCACGGCGCCTGCGTTCTTCAGACGTTGGACCACTGCTGCGTCCTCGTCCGGCACACGATCCGCAAACAGAGCGCTGCCGCAGGTTGTCTTCACACCCGCGGTATCGATCAAATCCTTCAACCCGATCGGAATACCGTGCAATGGCCCACGCCAATTGCCGGCATTGATCTCCTCTTCCGCTTTGCGTGCCTCCGCCAATGCGCTTTCGTGCATGACGGTGATGACGGCGTTGATCGTGGGATCAAGTTGCTCGATGCGAGCGAGGCAAGAGGTCGTAAGCTCCACGGGCGAGATCTTTTTCCGGCGCAACAAATCGGAAGCTTCCGAGATACTGAAATGGATCATGGTGGTAGGCTGTGGTTCTGGTCATTGACTCTTCTTGACCCAAAACATTTCTCGCATCGAGTAGCTCGAACGCGATCTGTCTGTCGTGTCTACGTAACGCGGAGAGATAAAAGAAGTACGAGGCTCAAATCCTAAACGGTTTTCGTCGAGCCGCTGGAGTTGTCCACCTGTAACCTTTGTCTTGTATGTCTTGACCGGCTGCCCGTTTGCCTTGACCACCAACGCGATCTCGCCGTTTAACTTGACGATGTCAGCGAGGGTAAGCCACCGGTTCTTCGGAAGCGTCGGCATGTACAGCTCATGGCGCTCATAGAAATACCAGTCGACCGTGTCCGGAACAACCGGGCCACGGCTCGCGGCGATCTCCTTCCCATTTGCAAGCACATGGACCGTGACTTTCGGTCGCTGCATTCCCGCCGGCAGTTCGCGTGTGCTCATCCACCAGTTGAACTGCAAATGAGCGTTTGGATCGTCGGTAAGAACGGAAAGAAAGGCGAGGTCGCGCCACGGGCCTTCACGCACAAATGTTTTTCCGGGATTGAATGGATCGCTATTGACCTGCTCCTTGAGCGTGAACGGAAATTTGGTAATCGTCTCGTTGCCAATCTTCACCGCCATCACGAAATCACCGCTTTGTCCCACTCGCACCGTGCCCGGGTTACCCACCGCCGGACGAAATAAAGCGAAAGCCGGAAAGTTTTCGAGAGGTTCGATACGGAGCGGCACGCTGGCAACAACTTCACCGCCCGGCTTCGTGATCATAAAGGTCGCCGGCTCGTTACCCGCAGGTGGAAAAACAACTTCCAGTCCTTCCACCAGAAAACCGCCATTCGCTTCGTAGAAACGCATCGTCATCAGCGACTCGTGTTCAATCGCCGGCGGGTAGGTTTGACTGAAAGCGGGAGTTGTAAGTAATAGCAGAACGATAGCGGAAAATGTTTTCGTGGTTCGCATTAAAAGCCCCCTCATGCTGATTAGTAGTTAACGCAGTTGCGCCGCCTGGCTTGCTGACGTTATTTGCAGTTTCCAGTTTTCGATCGGCGTTCCTTTCGTCTGCAGGTTTGACGTCAGGTAGTAGAGACGTTGCGTGGCCGGGGAGTTTGGCGCTTGCGTGAAGCGATCGCGCAGGAAGTATGGCGGTATGGATTGATAGTTGAGGGTTGCGGTCATGGTTACATTTCGCGCCGCAAACGCACTCAACGGAATCTCATATCTCACCACACTCGTTCCACTTCCATCCGCGTACGACGGATCGCCACCGACGCTGACCGGAAAAGTTTCATGCAGGTAATCCGCGGGTATGAAAGGCGTCTTGTCGGCTTTCAGCGGTCCGGTTTTGGACCATCCAAACGGCAGCAGCCGGTTGTCTTTCAACTGGAAGTCGCGCCGCAGAAAACTCGTGGTCATCACACACTGAATGTTCAGGTTCAGCTCCTCATAAATCTGAACCTGGTCCTGCCGTGTGATCGCCGTTCCGGTGTTCTTTTGAGTGTCCCAGAAGAAGTGTGGCTGGTAATGCTGCGGGTTAACACCTGGCTGATACTTGTTGTTACATCCATCGGGGTAGTTGTGATCCGCCGGCTTGCTGCCGTCTTTGTAAACATCGAAGAGTTCTGACGCGAGCCGTTCACTGCCGGCGCCCTTCATGATCACGCCAAGCTCATTCGTACAACCCGAACACCAGACAGTCTTACCCGTATCGTTATCAACTACACGAAACTCCAGAAACGCCCGCCGAAACCCGACACCGCTCGGCAAACGATGTCCGGCTTTGTTCGTCACTTTCACATCCGCGATCAGTTTCTGGTTGCTGATCGTCGCCGGCGACACTGACACTTCGGCCGTAGAGTTCTGCGCCTGTTGCACAAAAGCATCAATCGCGGTCGACAGATCGTCGAGCCCCGACATGTAGTCGTTTTGTCTTACACCCAGGATCGGGTTAGCGAGGATGTTGCTTCCGTTTGATTTATACGGCGACATGGACTGGCGAAAGATCTCGAGCAACGTAACGTTCAGTCCCTGGAATTGATGTCGAGCGAAACCTTTATCGCGGAAGCGGACGTTAATCTTTTCATCGGGCAAGCGGTTGCCGGTCTGCGGGTATTGATCGTCTTCGATAAAAGCAATCGGCTGCTGGATCAACGGAATGTTGAGCGTGCCCTTGGAGTTGCTGTACTTCGTAGGCATGTGACAATTCTGGCATGTCTGCGCTTTCGAATTCGTTCCGACCTCGTTTTGATATCCGCTGTTGAGCCATTCGAGATAAGTCACCTGTTCGAGGTGAGGTTTGTTGGGATCCGCGTCGGGATTATCCATCAAAGGAAGGTTGATCGTGTGGCAGGTGCCACACATGCGCGAGCTCTTGATGTAAGCATCGTGTTTGGGCTTGATACCCATGGCATTGTTCATCGGATCCGTAACGATCTCGTCGTCCTTGAAGGGTCCAAAAATTTCAGCCGGATTGCCGGTGGTGAAATTGCCGGTGATCCTGGTTTTGAGAAACTCCTCGAAGGGAACTTTATCCTCGACGATTCGATGACACGCCATGCAGCTAACGCCATCACGTGCAAGCGCTCCATAGATGTACGCGTTCTTGTCGCGCGGTTGCGGATTGGAATCGTAAGTCGCGTAGACTATCTCTCGCTCAAAATCACCTTTACCCGGCCCACCGTGATCGTCATCCATCCGGCGTTTACCCATCACGCCGTGACACTTGAAGCACGTGTTGTTGATCTGCTTAATCTTCTCGGCGACCTTCGCCGGATCGTTTTTGAAAAACTCTTTTACGAAGGCGATTTCGCTGTCGAGCTGTGCGTAGAAAACCGGATCGCGACCCGCGAGCCCCATCGGCGACCAGCGCCACTCGCCATATGGTGAAACGTTCATCACCGGCGTTGAGCCATCCGCTTGTTTCGTTCCGGTGTAGATCATCACGTTCCCATACGTGCCTCCGCTGTGGCAGCTCATGCATTGATCGGAAGTAAGAAACTGATTGGGATTGGGCGAGGGTGCGGGCTTCGAATCTGCGGTTCCGATGTTCTGCGGATAAACGTGATCGTAAGTCTCACCAGGAAACTTCTGCACTTTGTCGAGCGGCACTGGCGCGATCGAGTTGAAGAAGGCGACGAATTTCTGATTGAGAGTCGGAGTGCCGAGCAGCGCCATCTGTCGAAACAGTGTCTGCTCCTGC
>DASUPZ010000121.1:0-5387 GCA_036280855.1 Pyrinomonadaceae bacterium
TGGTTAGCAACCTGTGCAAAGCCCGATATTGCTTGGGGTTTATGGCCTCTAAGCCACTAACACTTGGATTTATTACACTAATACAAGCCCTGTGTCAACAATCATTTGGCTTAACTTTGCCACAAAAATGTGTCGGCAAGAAGGGTCAATTTCATGTCTTGGAGTAGGGCGTCTCCTTGGAGTGCGGTGACTTGTCACCGCTTTGGTCCCGATCCGGAATTAAGGCTCGACTGGGGAAATTTGGTATTGGAATCTCGCGGCGGGACCAAAGCGCCGACAAGTCGGCGCACTCCAAGGAGGTGCGTTATGTCTCAGTCAGGCTGCCGGGCCGCGGAAGATTTTTCCGACAGCTCCGCCTGCTCGTAGGGATCAAGCCTCGCGAAAAGATAAAACGTCTCACCCGTACGGACGACGCCCAGGAACCGAAAAGTGTTTTTCAACACTTCCCCGACCTTCAATTTCGCAGGCTGCGGCGGGCGTGAGCCGAAAAGCAGGTTCATCTCGTCCGCTGAAACTGCCTCCAGCTCCGGTAGATAATCGTTTTGAGACTCGCGCGCGAGCCGTATCGCCATCTGGCGCAACGCTTTAATACGGTTGGAGTTGCGGCGATAATAACGCGAACTCACCTCGTGGCGGCTGGCCCGATCGTCAACAACTTCCTGCTCGCTTTTCAGGTATCCGAGGTAAGCTCGGACCACTGGTCCAAACTCGTCGTCTGAGTAATTTCTGGTTTGAGTGGCGTGGACAGACGTGAGCGCAAACAAAATTACCAGCAGAAACCCGGAAAAACTCCCATTGAGGCTGGCCATGGCTTTGCTCCTGGCGGGAGGCAATGCTGCGTTTTTATTATGGCGGCGAATTATATCAGCACCCTGATTCACGAAATTGCGCCCATCTATCGGCAATGTTACATTGATCTTCAATTTACGTTAAGCGGCAATGCCTTCAACGGATCCCCAGGCTACAGTGTCAGGAATGAAAGTCGCACTCGGCGTCTCCGGCGGGATAGCTGCATACAAAGCCGTCGAAGTGCTGCGCGGTCTGCAGCGGGCGGGCTGCGTGGTCCGTGTCGCGATGACGCGCAGGGCTTGCGAGTTTATTCAACCCCTCACGTTTCGCGCTTTATCCGGGAGCCACGTCATTGTCGATGACTATGCGCCCGATAATCCGGATCCGATCGCTCACATCACGTTTTCACAAACTGCGGACCTGCTGATCGTCGCACCAGCAACTGCAAACATCATCGCAAAGTTTGCGAACGGAGTTGCCGACGACTTTCTTACTTCGACTTATCTCGCGTGTTCAGCTCCGGTGCTCGTCGCGCCGGCGATGAATACAACGATGTGGGAACATCCCGCGACGCAACGCAACCTTGACCGGCTCCGCGCTGACGGCGTTCACATCATGGAACCTGATGCGGGCGAGATGGCTTGCGGCACGATTGGACCAGGGCGGCTGAGTGAGCCTGAACGCATCGTTGCTGCTGCCCTCGAGATCCTGTCGAAATCAAAGTTGGACCAGAAGAAAGATTTATCGGGCGAGCGGTTTCTCATAACGGTGGGCGCGACTCGTGAAGAGATCGATCCGGTGCGGTTTATATCGAATCGTTCATCGGGAAGAATGGGGTTTGCTCTTGCTGAAGCAGCGTTGAGACGTGGCGGTGAGGTGACTGTCGTAACAGGCGCCACGACCGCGAATCCACCGCCCGGTGCGAGGATCGTGCAAGCATTGTCGGCTGAAGAGATGTCGGAGGCTGTCGCTCGCGAACGCCTCAACGCAACCGTCTTCATTGGCGCCGCTGCGATTGCAGATTATCGTCCTGCACAACGTGCCGAGCAGAAGATCAAGAAGACAACCGATTCGATCACGCTGACTCTCGAACGAACGCCCGACGTGCTGTCGCAAGTTGCAGCAGCGCGGACAAACGGGATGCTCGTCGTCGGCTTCGCTGCCGAAACTGAGAACATCATTGATAACGCCCGGGCAAAACTCCATAACAAAAACCTCGACGCGATCATCGCAAATGACGTTGCGCGCGCAGATGCTGGTTTCGATTCCGCGGATAATGCGATTACGATACTCACGAAAGATGAAGCAATCGAGCTGCCGTTAATGTCAAAGATCGAAGCCGCGGATCGGATCCTGGACGTTATCGTTCGTCTTCGCTCGAACTGAATCATGGACGAAATTCGCGATCTCATAACCCAAACCAAGAAACAACTCGAGCACCTGCGGCTACTCGGTGTCGAAGGCATCCACGCGCCTACAACCCCACCGCCCCCGATCGTGCTTCAAAAATCCGCGTCATCCGTGTCCCTTCTTCCCGATCTCGCCCCCGAGACGTTCGAACAGATTCACGCCGAAATCGGAGACTGCACACGCTGCCCGCTTTATCAGGACCGCACGCACGTGGTCCATACAGAAGGCAACCGAAAAGCGCGTTTGATGTTTGTCGGCGAAGCGCCGGGCGCAGATGAAGATATTCAGGCACGGCCGTTCGTCGGACGCGCGGGACAGTTGTTGACGAAGATCATCGAAGCGATCGGTTTGAAACGTGAAGAAGTGCTGATCGGCAACGTCAATCGCTGCCGCCCCCCGGGTAATCGAGCGCCAACGTTCGAAGAGGCGTCAACGTGCAAACCGTTTCTGTTTCGCGAAATCGCAATCGTCCAGCCTGCAGTGATCGTCGTGCTCGGCAATACGGCGATGAAAAATCTTCTGGACACGCGCGAAGGCATCACGAAATTGCGCGGCCGTTTTCAGGATTACAAAGGCATCAAGGTGATGCCGACATTTCACCCGGCCTACCTGCTGCGCGATCCTTCCAAGAAGCGCGAGACCTGGGAAGACTTGAAGAAAGTCCGCGATTATCTTGATAGCCATCCGTGAAATCTGTGGCTAATACCTCTTACGCTGAAGTCGCAGTTCCGCTGCATGTCTTTCAAACGTTTACCTATCGTTTGAGTCCGGAGCAGAGTGTGCAGGCAGAGGTGGGCGCGCGCCTGGTCGTGCCACTCGGCCGGAACCTGGTTACCGGCTACGTCGTCGGCCTTCACGAGGAGCTTCCCGCCGCGCTCGCCGAGGTAGAGGTAAAAGACGCACAGACGCTTGTTGACACGGAACCGGTTTGCAGTCGAGAGATACTCGAACTCGCTCGCTGGGTCGCGGACTATTACGCGTGCCCGCTCGGTGAGGTAATCAAAGCAGCTTTGCCGCCGGGCATGACGCCCTCGTCGCGTAGCACGGCGAAGTTTGTTCAACCAAAGATGCGGCGGTTCGTTCGCTTACGCGAAGTCGCGGATCCGGACGGATTGAAGCTAACGGAAACACAGCAGCGTGTGCTCTCCACGCTGCAAGGTAGCAGTCCAATGCTGTTGCAGTCGTTACTCACGACCGCATCCGTTAGTGCTTCGACGATCTCTTCACTGGAGAAAAAAGGTCAGGTAGAGATCTACACGGAAGCGATTCGTCGAGATCCGCTCGGACCTTCCGATTCGAAGTCAGACGCTCCCACGCTGACGCCCGCGCAAGCATCTGTGCTCAACAGCATCGAAGAACAGATGAACTCCGAAACGTACGCGGCTTTTCTGTTGCACGGCGTGACAGGCAGCGGCAAAACGGAGATCTACATGCGGGCGATGGACAAGGCGCTGAAACTCGGCCGCTCCTCGATGATGCTGGTGCCGGAAATCGCGCTCACGCCCGTCTTCTCGCGAAATCTCCGCGCGCGCTTCGGCGATCAAGTCGCGATCTTCCATTCGTCACTTCAAAAGGGCGAGCGCTTCGACGAATGGACGCGAGTCAGAAACGGCGACGCACGCGTTGTGATCGGCACGCGCTCCGCCGTGTTTGCGCCCGTCAAAAACCTCGGTCTTATCGTCGTCGACGAAGAACACGAATCGTCTTACAGGCAACAGGAATCCCCCTACTACAACGCCCGCGACGTCGCGATCGTGCGTGCTCAAAAAGAATCGGCCACGGTCGTGCTTGGATCTGCCACACCATCGCTCGAATCTTTTCACAACGCGCGCAGAGGCAAGTACCAGCTTCTGACTCTGCCCGAGCGCATCGGCGCGCGACCTATGGCTACTGCGCGAATCGTCGACATGCGAAGCGTCTTTTCGCGACACGGAAAACCGCGTGTCTTCTCAGATGAATTGCTTGAAGGGATTCGCGAAACACACGAGCGCGGTGAGCAGTCGATTATCCTCCTCAACCGGCGTGGTTACTCGAGCTTCATCCTCTGCCGCTCGTGCGGCGAAACAATTCAGTGTCCGAATTGCGACGTGACGCTGACTTATCATCGCAGCGAACGAGTGATCGTCTGTCACTACTGCAATCACCGCGAAGCAGTGCCACGCGCTTGCCCGTCGTGCGGCAAGAAATACATTTACTACGTGGGCGAAGGCACGGAGCAACTCGAGGAGATGTTGAAACTGCTCTTCCCTGCGCTTCGCGTCGCGCGTATCGATCGCGACACGACAGCGCGGCGTCGAGTGTTTGAACAGTCGCTGTCAGACTTCAGCGCCGGGCGGATCGATACACTCGTCGGCACGCAGATGCTCGCGAAGGGTCATGATTTTCCGAATGTGACTCTGGTGGGCGTGGTCTCGGTGGACGCGGGCCTTGCATTACCTGATTTCCGGTCCGCGGAAAGGACGTTTCAGTTAATCACGCAAGTAGCAGGTAGGGCGGGCCGCGGCGATCGTCCCGGGAAGGTTCTGATTCAAACGTATCATCCTTATCACTACGCGCTGCGACACGCCTGCGCGCAGGACTTCGAAGCATTTTTCGACCAGGAGCTCCAGTACCGGCAAAATCATTCGTACCCGCCGTTCGTCGCGCTCGCCAGCGTCCTAGTCCATGGGCCGGATCTCGGTCGCGTTCGTGCGGACAGTCTGGAACTTCGTAAGCATCTGGACGAGGCGAATACGGAGCGAAAGTGTCGCATACTTGGACCAGCGCCGGCGCCGCTTTCAAGACTGAAAGGCGAGCACCGTTTTCAACTCTTGATTAAATCGCGAAGCCGCAAATTTTTGCGTGAGGTCGCGGATGCGGCACTCAAATCTGCCGCGGATGGGGGCCTGAATTTGCGGTCCATTAACCTGGAAATAGATCCGGTTTCAATCCTTTGACAGGATTTCAGGATTACCAAGATGAAACTATCTAAGCTTGCAGAACTAACAGGCGCGCGCGTAGAGGGCACAACGGACGACATCGAGATCACCGGCGCTGCGGGTCTCGATGAGGCCGCCGAGGGTCACGTCACCTTCCTCGCCAACCCGCGCTACACGCCGCGCGTGCAGACGACGCGCGCCTCGGCCGTCTACCTCGCGGAAGGGTCCGAGGCCGGGCGGGATGACATCGCCGTGCTCCACGCGCGCGAC
>DASUPZ010000122.1:0-5254 GCA_036280855.1 Pyrinomonadaceae bacterium
AGCGTGCGTTCTCGAATCGCCAGTTGTGCAGTCGCGGCCCTCGTGGCCCACGCGCGCCGCGGCAGGTTATAGAAGGTAGCGAATACGCCGGAGGTTATAGAACACACGCATACGCCGAAGGCGTTGGCTAAATCCAGCCCAGGGTTGGAGCGTAGCGACAACCTTGGGGTTGCAACATCAGACACCACCAAACGCTGAAAGCGTTAGGACTGTGCGACAGCAACCCTTTCAGGGTTGAAAACGATGCTCGATGCGGCTTGCACGAAAGTGCCTTTGACCTGTCTGGTTGCGGCTATGCCGCCGGATGTGCGGCGAGGCTATGCCTCGCCGTTCAGCTCTAAATTGCGTATGGGCTGTGCCCTCGGTTCGGGCTTTGCCCGCGTTTATGGGCCAAAGGCCGAACCAGGGGCCTAGCCCCACCGCTGAAGTGAAATCCAGCTGGCGAGGCATAGCCTCGCCGCACATCCGGCGGCATAGCCGCAGCGAGGAGTTCTAAAGTGAGTTTTCGTGCAAAGCCGTGTGATGCTTTATCCCAGGGTTGTCGCTAACGCTCCAACCCTGGGCTGATATTAGCGAACGCCTTCGGCGTAAGGCGAAGAGTTGTAAGCCGAAAGATATTCTGCAAACGGGAGACTAAGTCAGTGAACAACTACGCGCTTGTACTTAATGCAGGTTCGTCGAGTTTGAAGTTTTGCCTGTTCGAGCGGCCCGCGGGTGAAGGCTGGCGCATGGCAGCACGAGGTCAGATAGAAGGTATCGGCACCGCGCCGCGGCTCTGTGTCAAAGACACCAATGGTGAAAAGCTGGCGGACCAGGACGTTTCTGTTGGTGACGGGCATCAGGCCGTTGAAGCCCTGGCTGCATGGCTAAGATCCAGGTATGGCGGCGCCAGTGTGCTCGGTATCGGTCATCGAGTGGTCCATGGCGGCTCGCGTTTCACTGGACCAACAATACTCAACGATCGAGTGCTGACCGAACTGTACGACCTGGTTCCCCTTGCGCCACTTCATCAACCATACAACCTCGCCGCCATCGAAGCGGCCTTTAAAAGATTACCTGGCGTGCCGCAGGTCGCTTGTTTCGATACCAGTTTTCATCGCGGTCAACCTGCCGTTGCCGAACTCATTCCGCTTCCTCGCGAGCTGCGCCAGGCCGGTATACAGAGATACGGGTTTCACGGGTTGTCTTATGAGTACATCGCCTCAGTCTTACCGCAAGTGTCGACGAAAATTGCAAGGAGTCGCGTCATCGTGGCCCATCTCGGCAGTGGTGCGAGTTTGTGTGCGCTGAAAGACGGCAGGAGTGTTGACAGCACGCTCGGATTCACAGCGCTTGATGGTCTGTGCATGGGAACAAGACCGGGCGCACTGGATCCCGGCGTCGTGCTCCATCTCTTCCAGGGCTTGAAACTCTCGGTCGCGGAAGTGGAAAACCTGCTTTACAAAAAATCCGGTCTCATTGGAATCTCCGGCATCAGTAACGACATGCGCGATTTGCTTGGACGCACCGAGCCCGAAGCCTGCCTCGCCGTGGACTACTTCGTCTATCGCGTCGCTAAAGAGATTGGCGCGCTCGCTGCGGTCCTGGGCGGATTGGATGGACTCGTATTCACGGCAGGAATCGGAGAGAACTCACCCGAGATACGTCAACGGATCTGCAAGGCGTGCAACTGGCTCGGCCTCGAGCTTGACGAAAGTGCAAACCGGAATCATGGCCCGGAGATCTCTACCTCACGCAGCCAGGTTTCCGCGTGGGTAATTCCAACAAACGAAGAGCTGATGATCGCACGTCACACTGGTGCTCTGCTCGGGCTGGCCAAGGCCGCTTAATCAAACGATCGAAAGTGCAGGAGGTTTTGCATGGTTACAACTGTCCGTCAGATCGCCGCCGAAAAAGTTGCGCAATGGGAAGGATTCAATGTTGGTCTGTGGCAGAACCGGATCGATGTGCGCGATTTCATCCAGCAGAATTACCAGCCGTACGAGGGTGACGAGAAGTTTCTTGCGCCCGCAACCGAACGCACAAAAAAAATCTGGGACCAGTTGAACAAACTCTTTCTCGAAGAGCGAAAGAAAGGCGTGCTCGACATTTCCCAGGTGCCCAGCGGTATAACTGCTCACGCTCCCGGTTACATCGATCGCGAAAATGAGGTGATCTTCGGCCTGCAAACCGAAGCCCCGCTCAAGCGGGCCATCATGCCGAACGGCGGCTTTCGCATGGTCCTCAACGCCCTGAAGACTTATGGTTACGAGCCAGACCCGCACATCGTCGACACTTTTACCAAGTATCGAAAGACGCACAACGACGGTGTCTTTGACGCTTACACCACCGACATCAAGCGTTGCCGGAGTTCTCACATCCTGACTGGATTGCCCGATGCGTACGGGCGTGGACGAATCATCGGCGATTACCGGCGCGTCGCACTCTACGGGGTGGCCCGGCTCATCGAACACAAGGAGCAGGAAAGGCTCAGTCTCGACGCGTCGATGTCAACCGACGACATAATTCGCGATCGCGAAGAGCTGAGTGAACAGATCAGGGCACTCAAAGAACTGCAGGAGATGGCGGCAAGCTACGGCTTCGACATCTCCGTTCCGGCAGGAACAGCGCGTGAGGCGGTGCAGTGGCTTTATCTTGGATATCTCGCGGCGGTGAAGGAAGGGAATGGCGCGGCCATGTCGCTGGGCCGCACTTCAACCTTTCTCGACGTCTACTTCGAACGTGATTTGAAAAAGGGCTTGCTGACAGAGGAACAAGCGCAGGAGATCATCGACGATTTCGTCATCAAGCTCCGCATCGTTCGATTTCTCAGGACTCCCGAATATGACGACCTCTTCGCCGGCGATCCGACCTGGGTCACTGAATCCATAGCCGGCATGGGAGATGACGGCCGGCCGCTCGTCACTAAAACGAGTTTCAGATACCTGCACACCCTCTACAATCTTGGATCAGCACCGGAGCCAAACCTCACCATCTGGTATTCCCCGCGCCTGCCTGACGACTTTCGCAGCTACGCCGCGAAAGTTGCTATCGACACCAGCGCGATCCAGTTTGAGAGTGACGAAATCATGCGCCAGGCATGGGGAGACGATGGGGCGATTGCCTGTTGCGTGTCGCCGATGCTGGTAGGAAAACAGATGCAGTTCTTCGGAGCGAGGGCCAACCTTGCGAAGTGTCTTTTGTATGCAATCAACGGCGGCAGGGATGAGCTCACCGGTAAACAGGTTGGACCAACCATCGGATCGGTGCAGGGTGATTATCTCGACTTCGACGATGTGATCGTGAAGTTTGAAAAGATGATGGACTGGCTGGCTGATGTTTACGTCAACGCCATGAACGTTATCCATTACATGCACGACAAGTATGCATACGAGCGGCTGGAAATGGCGCTTCATGACTATTCGCCGCTGCGGACGATGGCCTTTGGCCTGGCCGGGTTGTCGGTGGTGGCTGACAGTCTGTCGGCAATCCGCTACGCAAAAGTTCGCGTTGTGCGCGATGAAACCGGCCTGGTGACCGATTACAAAACCGAAGGTGAGTTCCCGCAGTTTGGCAATAACGACAACCGGGTGGACCAGCTGGCAGCGTGGCTCGTCAGCACTTTCATGAGCAAGCTGAGAAAGCGTCCGACTTACCGGAACGCCGTGCACACGCAATCGATTCTGACGATCACGTCAAATGTCGTGTATGGCAAAAACACCGGCAACACGCCCGATGGCAGGCGGCATGGAGAACCGTTTGCGCCCGGCGCCAATCCGATGCATGGACGTGACAAACATGGAATCCACGCCTCGGCGGCATCGGTCGCCAAGATCCCTTACCGCGATGCTGCTGACGGAATTTCGCTCACGACCTCTTTACTTCCGGAAGGGCTCGGCAGGATACAGCAGGACCGGATTACCAATCTGAGAAACATGCTCGACGCGTTCTTTGGAATTACCGGTTATCACATGAATGTCAATGTGCTCAATCGCGAAACCCTTCTGGACGCGATGGATCATCCGGAGAAATACCCGAGCCTTACGATCCGCGTCTCCGGATACGCGGTTAACTTTGTGCGATTGACACGCGACCAGCAGCTGGATGTGCTGAATCGAACGTTCCATGGGCGGTAATGATGAAGATGCAAAAAGTATCAAACGAAGTCGGACTCGAGGCGAAGGATCCGTTTGAGCTTCGCGTAAATCTCGGCGTGGACGTTAGCGAGTCGACAGTGAAGTCTGCGCTTAGAACCGGAGACATGGGTTTTCTGCACTCGTTCACAACAGGTTCGACTGTCGATGGTCCAGGAGTGCGCGTGGTCGCGTGGACGTCGGGCTGTCAATTCCGCTGCCTGTACTGTCACAACCCCGACACCTGGAACATGATGAACGGAATGCCGATCACTCTCGAGCGGGCGATAGAAGCGCTGCGGAAGTATCGCTACAGCCTGAAACTGATGTTTGGCGGGTTTACGTTGAGTGGTGGTGAGCCACTGATGCAGGATCGCTTTGCTGCTCGACTTTTTACGGCGGCGAAGTCGATGGGAATCAATACCGCGCTTGATACGAATGGATATCTTGGCGAACGTCTGTCGGATGAGGAGTTGAACCAGATAGACGTGGTGTTGCTGGATATAAAGGCGTGGGACCCGGAGCGTCACCTGCATCTCACCGGAAAAGACGTTGGTCCAACGCTGGATTTTGCTCGCCGGTTGGCGCAGCTCAGGAAAACGATCTGGCTGCGTTATGTTTTAGTTCCTGGCTTGACGGACGATGAGAACGATATCAATCAAATCGCCATGTTCGCCGCCCGGTTGGGAAATGTAGCGCGGGTTGACGTGTTACCGTTCCATCAGATGGGCCGGTACAAGTGGAAGCGAC
The DNA here is from genome assembly GCA_036280855.1 of Pyrinomonadaceae bacterium. Classification (GTDB taxonomy): domain Bacteria; phylum Acidobacteriota; class Blastocatellia; order Pyrinomonadales; family Pyrinomonadaceae; genus PSRF01. Next base: position 4,863 of record DASUPZ010000122.1, read on the forward strand.
TGGGCATCAATTACGCGCTCGACGACGTTTCAGCTTGCCCGCCCTGGCTCGTCGACCGGGTCTGCGGACAGTTTCGATCCGTCGGATTGATAGCTCACTAACCTGGCCCATGCTCGTAGTTTGACGACAACTGCTAACAAGTGACGGTTAAACCATCATCTGATACATCGCGATCGCGCTGAACTCCCAATGCTCTTTGTCGATCATTTCTTTAGTTGCATTGGCTTTGCACGAAAAGTCACTTTAGAACTCCTCGCTGCGGCTTCGCCGCCGGATGTGCGGCGAGGCTATGCCTCGCCGGGCTGGAGTTCACTTCAGCGGTGGGGCTAGGCCCCTGGTTCGGCCTTTGGCCCATAAACGTTGGGGCAGCCTGAACCGAGGGCGCAGCCCAT
>DASUPZ010000123.1:0-8067 GCA_036280855.1 Pyrinomonadaceae bacterium
AAGCCTCTGTCAGCGGATCCATTTGCACGAGTAGCTCGAGTTGATCGCGCGCATCCGTCAGTTTTCGATTTGCCATCTCCACTTCGCGGCGCACGCCTTCCATCAACACCATCACGGTGCCAAAGCCGAGCAGTATTTCAAACAGCAGATCGAAGACCGACGTAAACTGCAGGTACGCTTCCGGAACGGTGATGCCCCAGAGTCCTTTGCGCGCCCCAAAAACCGGCACGTAATGAAGAAAGCCAATCGCGAGCAGCACGAGGGCCGTTGACATAACCTGGATGCCCGGGCTCGGTTCTTCCAAACGCGGACCAGAACGCAGGATGAAAAACGCAACGATGAAGAGCACTGCCACGATGGCAGAGTGGATCATGAATAGATCGTTTAAGTTGCTGGATAGGTGCGGCAGGACGAGCGATACCGCGACGGCGGGTATGAGGAAGTAATTGTGTCGTTTTGTGAGCGAGGCGCCTTTTGCGTGGCTGCGGCAGCCGGCGATGAAGAGTAGTCCAAAGAGATATTCGGCAAAGAAGTAGGCGGAGAAGAAAACGGTTTGGGCCGATGTGATGTGGTAACCGGTAAAGAGAGCGAGCAGCGAAACGGACAAGCTTGCCCAGGAGGCGGTCCAATACGTCAGAGCATTGCTCTTGATTGACGACCGCATGAATATTGAAAGTAACGTGATTAGGAGGACGCCCACGCACTGAATGGCGAGGCCGACATTCGAATCCATAAACTGGGCCTTAAATTCGCGGAATGGCGAAGACTTCTGGGCGGCAAGGTCTGGGGCTTGCAGACGTGGTAAAGCGACCTACCGGGTTTGATTCTAGCTGACTGGAGCGCGTGAGGGAAAGAAAATTTTTTAGCCGCGGATTTACGCGGATTTAAGTAAGCCACTGCAAAAGGTCTTCGTCGCCGGTGCGGGTGCCGCCGACTACGTGGATGAAGTATTCCTCGAGTGAAACAGGGCCTTGACCGTCGCCTTCCACGCGAATTCCCTTTCGCAGCTCGTTCAACGAACCTGAAGCAAGCAACTTACCCTGCGCGATAATGGCGATGTCCGTGCAGAGACGTTCAACGATCTCCAGCACGTGAGACGTTAGAAAAACCGTCAGGCCCCTGGACGTCAAACGCGACAGCAGATCTTTCAGAGTCCGCGAAGCGATTGCATCAACACCTTCAAAAGGCTCATCAAGAAAAAGTATCTCCGGACGATGAATTAGCGCACAGGCAAGCGACAGCTTCTTCTTCATGCCGTGGGAGTATTCGATGATCAGTTTCTTCGGCTCGTCCTGAAGGTCCATCAACTCGAGCAGTTCTCTCGAACGTTGTGCGATCTCTTCGGTGTGAAGTCCATACATTCGTCCCGTGAACGACAGCATCTCCGCGCCTGTCAATCGCTCAAACAGGTTGAGATCTTCAGGCACGACTCCGATTCGTCGCTTAACTTCGAGTGGCTGTTGTGAGATGTCGAAATCGAGGACGCGCAGAGTTCCGCTCGTAGGGCCGAGCAAACCGGTCAGCATCTTGATGGTCGTCGATTTACCCGCGCCGTTGGGACCGAGGAAACCGAAGAAGCTGCCGCGATTGACGCGCAGGTTGATGTGATCGACCGCGACAAAGTCACCAAACTGCTTGACGAGTGAAAAGGTCTCAACCGCCGGGGAAACTTCCATGCGCCACAGATTATCGCGGATTCACGCAGATCGGAAATCAGTGTCCGCGAAGCAGCACTTGCGCATCGTCGGCGCGCACGTAGTCGGGAAGTTGCCGGTGCGTGCTCATCAGGAATGCATTCGAACTCGATTGCAATGCATTGCCGTGCGTCGCAAGCAGACGCACAAAACGGCCAAACGGCGACCAGCCGTAGTAGTAACCATCCTCAAGGCTGATGAGAATGTCGGCCGTGTGCATCACGCGCGGGCTGAACAGTGATTTGTAGATGTTCGCGAGAGCGTTCGGATAGCGATGCCCGGCAGTTCGGTCAAACCATGTTGCATCGGTGGCAAACTCCTTCGGGAAACGGCCGAGCTCGAGTGGATCGCCATTCGTCATCACGTATTGATAACTATTTGTTGCCGCATCGTGCTCGATGCACGCCCGGCCACGCGCGCTTTCGAGGACGACTTCAGCACCATCTTTGTAAACAGCAAAATCGACGCCTTTCACTTCCACACTCGCGCTCGCCACTTCGGGAATCTGATCGCCGTTCCGGCAATAAGCGGCGGCGTAACTGCAAAGACCAAACGCCGGAATGACAACGTCGTAGCCCTTGCGCTGCAGTGTCGATGCGAGTGCGGTGCGATGGTTCTCTTCGAGATTCATGCCGTGATCGGAGAACATCATGATCTCCGTCTCGTCGCCGCAATAGCTCCGGATCTCTTTGAGAATTTTGTCGAGCGATTCGAGTGCGACTGCGAGACGATCCGGCCCCTGTGCGTGCAGCAATCCATCCGTCGCTTTGAGGAATGCAAAGTAATCGCGGTTTTGCGGGGCCGCACGGAATTTCTCGCGAAACCGCTGCATGTCCGTGCGCCAGACCTTTTCAGGCGCGACGTAGATTAAAAACTCAAACATCAGCGGTTCCTGGTAGTCGAGCTCGTCCATGTACGACGACGGGACCTTATCAGGCGTCCGGCGACCGACATACTTGCGGATTCCGCCACGCAGTTCTCCAGCCTTCCGATCGAAGTACAAACTCTCGTAGCCGGCGGGTGGAGTCGCTCCGAGCATCGCCGAGAGTGCAACGTTCGTCATCGTCGGAAACGGCGAGAGCAGGCGTGATGGTGGTCCAAAGTAGTCGAACAGTCCACGCGACTTCGCCTCGTGAATGAGCGTATACGGAACCCCGTCGAGACAGAGCAGTAAACGTCGTGGTCTTGTCTGTTTTGAATTTGCTGACATCATGGTTACTGCCCGGCGTCGTGCTTCGCCTGTTCCGCCTTGAATGCTTGTTTCATACCCTTTTTCGCCTCGTCGTGCGCGTCGTAAACGTTTGGACGAGACAACACTTGCTTGTACTGCGTGAGCGCTTCATCGCGTTTGCCGGCAACGTCGTACGAGCGCGCGGCGTAGAGATGGGCCATCGTGATCAGCCCCGCCTCGCCACGATCGACTCGGGTCGCCGCGAGAAACTCCTTCGCCGCACGATCGTGATGACCAGCCGCCATCAGCACCTGGCCGTATTTGAAATGGATCAGATCCAAAGCACGTGCGGCGGTGTCGCGCACGCTTTTATCGCGCAGCAATTCGTCGAACGTTTCGAAAGCCTCTTTCTCGGCCTGGGCCGCACCTGCGAGATCGTTCGCTTTGCGTTTGACGCCTGCAAGCGAAACGAGTGCGTCGGCAGTTTCGAGTCGCAGGAGGTAATTGCGCGGATACTTGGCGCTGAGCTCGCGGGCTACTTTGAGTAGATCTTCAAAACGGTTCTCGCGACGATAAAGCAACACGAGAACTGACTTCGCATCGTCCTGCGCCCAGCGACCTTCCCTCGCAACCTGCTCCAGCATCGCGAGGCCGCGCTTCTTCGAACCACGATAACCGGTCGCGCCCGCAAGGATCTTCACCGGCAAAGGCAGCGAGCCGACTACGTACTCGTAAAGTCCGATCGTTATTTGTGCGTCGATGTACTTCGGATCGAGTTTTAAGACTTCGCGATGACGATTGACAGCATCGTTGCCGTCGCGGAGTGCGGCGAAGTGGCGTCGTTCAACAGCTTCTTCAAACGCTGCCATCAATCCTTCGGTGTTCGCGAGAAAATCGAGTGCTTCAATGTTCTTTGGTTCCTGCTTCAGTTTGGCTTCGGCGAGTCGTTTCGCTTGACGGGTAAAGTTGCGAAACTCAGTCACGATCTTCGGATCGACTTTATCGTCGCCGCTCGAATAGAACGACTCGGAGCTGTAAAGCGATCCCTGCAAACGACGCGACTCGTAAAGCGTCTTGATCCACAGCCGCGCCGCAAGCAACTGGTAACCACCGGGATGATTCGGGAAGAGTTGAACTATCTCTTTGAAATCACGCTGCGCCTTGTCGTAGTCGATGTTGTAAAGCGCATCGAGACCACTGCGACGCAATTCCTCGAAACGCGCTCGTTCCGCGTCAGTTAACCAAGGGGAGGAAGTCTGCTGCGCCGGCGCGGAAAGCGCCGACGCGAACAGTAAAACAAAAACTACCAGATACCTCACTACCATTTCCCTCCAAAATCCAATCCGTCTTCAATCTGCGTTATCCGCGGTAAACGATTCCATGTACTTCACACCCGAACCTGTATTGAACAAAACAACTCGGTCGCCAGCATTAACAAACCCTTCCTCGATCAGCAGTCTCAACGCAGGCAAACACGCCGCGCCTTCGGGTGCACAAAAAATTCCTTCAGCGGCGCCTATCTCACGTGTGGCTGCGATCAGCTCTTCATCCGTTACGGCAACCGCAGTCCCGCCTGACTGTCGCAAAGCATCGAGTATCAGGAAATCGCCGATAGCTTTCGGCACGCGCAACCCCGAAGCGGTTGTCGCTGCATTCGGAAACTCATCCGCGAAGCGATTCCCCTGCTCAAACGCGCGTACGATGGGTGCGCAACCCGCCGCCTGCACCGTCACCATGCGTGGACGCTTACTTCCGATCCAGCCCATCTCTTCCATCTCGGCAAACGCTTTCCACATTCCGATGAGGCCCGTGCCGCCGCCGGTTGGATAAATGATTACGTCCGGCAACTCCCAGTTCAGCTGTTCAGCGAGTTCGTATCCCAGCGTCTTCTTTCCTTCGACTCGATATGGTTCCTTCAAAGTCGAAACATCAAACCAGTGCGCGGCATCCTTTCGCCTGGCCACCTCCGCGCCACAGTCGGTGATCAAACCGTCCATCAACGTCACTTCCGCGCCCGTCTGCTCACACTCGACGATGTTCGCGCGCGGCGTGTCGCGCGGCATGAAAATAAATGCCTTGAGTCCCGCACGGGCAGCGTAAGCAGCAAGGGCGCCGGCGGCGTTTCCAGCCGATGGAACGGCGAGTTTCTTTGCTCCCAGTTCCCGGGCCATCGAAACCGCTGCGGCCATGCCGCGAGCCTTGAAACTCTGCGTCGGGTTCTGAGATTCGTCTTTGATGTAAAGCTCGTGAACCCCGACTGCCTTGCCCAATCGCTTTGCTCGCAGGAGCGGTGTCCAGCCTTCGCCGAGTGAAACTATGTTGGCGTCGCTCTCCACCGGCAACACCTCTCGGTATCGCCACATGTCAGCGCGTCTGGAGGCGAGCGATTCCTTTGTCAACGTTGTTTTACTGCGGGTTAGATCGTAGCGAACCAGCAAAGGCTTACCGCAGTTGCGGCAGAGGTTGTGCAACCGACGTGCCTCATGTTCGAGGCCACAGAGGCCGCATTCGAGATGAGTGACATTCATAGGGAAACTTCCTTTGTTTTGGGAGAAACTGGGCTAACGCGGCTCAGTATGCGACAGAAAATGGAATTCGAGGTAACGCGGCGGTTTGAGAGGGCGCGACGGGAGGTTTTCGGCAGGAGCAAGAGGTTTGCGCTAGATGCAGCAAACCTCTTGCACCAGGATACTTACTATTGGAGGTAAACGAAGCTCAGTGCTTATGCAATCTGTTGCGGTTATCCGAGTTGTTGCCGTCGATCTGGCTGCGGATTTCGCCGCCCGGCCACAGTGTGCTGTGAACGTTGACGTAAGTCGCGCCCGCACGGATAGCTCTGATCAACTCGTCAATCTCACCGGTATTAATACCCTGAGTTCTCGCGGCCGCGGTGGCCGGGATGTTCGGACTAACATCAGCCGCAACGATGGTGCCTGAAATAGTTGCGGGTGGTGCTGGACACGGTTGAGTTCCTGCCGGACCGTTGCCGAGGTTCGTGCAGAGAAACACGCTGATACCGCCGTTTACGCCCTTCTGGCCAAAGTGAATATGAGCCTGCTGGACAGCGCCTTCGAGGTCTGAATAGCTGAGTTCCCAGTCGATTTGCGATTCATCGTTGCTGATTCGCGCCGAAAAAGTGCCGTTGCCGGTAGTGGAAACTGACGGAACCTCCTCGTATCCGGTCAGAAACTCGCTAATCTTCTTGAAGCCCTGAGCGAGAGCAACAGTCGAGGCCGACACCAAGGCAATCACTGCAAGAGACATTCCTAGTCTTCGCATCCCTTTACCTCCCAAGATTAAGTTGTAGCTAAGTGGGGCGCGCATCATATCAGAAGGCACCGCCACAAAGAAGCACAAAAAAGCACAAATGGCGGATTTCAACCTTGTGCCTTTTGTGCTTCTTTGCGGCTATGACTGAGACTGGGAAGCCCATCAACTGCGAGGGTTTCTTGTACTTAAGTCGTTACTCAACGCCCTTCTACCCTGGGTCGTTGCTACTCTTTGCGAGTTTGGAGGGGCAGTAGGTTGGATTTCTTTTAGATGACGCTTCACCTCGGCAAGCGCACGAGAAGCAACCTGTTCTCCTGTGACTCTTGCGATAAGCGCACCAACAATGTATTGGTTCAAACTAACTTCTTCGACTTCGGCCATAGCCGCTGCCTGACGGTGAAGAGATTTTGACAAACGCAATCGCGTTTGGCCGCTGTATGTTCCAACCGTGCGAGGTTCAGGGAGCGGAATTTTCTTTTTGCGGCAGACTTCGATCACGCCCTTAAGTGCGACTTTTGCTTCAGTAACCGCTTCCTGCTCGGTATGTCCAAAAGCTGAGAGACCAGGAAAGGCGGGACACGTGGCGACATACGCCTCGTCTTCTTCACTCCACGCAATATGGATAGGATACTTGTTATCCATGATTTAGCACGTCTATAGCATTCAACAATTGTCTAACCTGATACGGCTTTGCCTTCCCGTTAACCGATTGGAAATTCACCAGCGCTCCGGCGGTGTTTCCAAGCGAAGGGTGCATGTACACGTGGTGGGAACCGCTCCCGCCAACGCGTTCCCAGCCAAAACAAACGGCCAATGAACATATTTCCCCAAACCTCAAATTACTCGGAGAATTCCTGGCCTTTGATAGCAGCTTGTCGCATTTAGCCATTTACTGACACCGCCTCCACACCAACACATAGCTGGCCAGAGGGGGCGCGACCGTCGTAAGGTGATGGTACCGCATATGAAACCACTTCGCAAACTATCTATCGATTTCAACGATTTCGATCACTTGTGCTTTTTGTGCTTCCTAGCGGCGCTTTTGCGTTCTGAACGCAGTTCATTTACCTTGTTCCTCTCTTTATGCGCATAAGTCTTCTGGCTCTCGATCTGGACGGGACTCTGCTCGATTCTCGCGGGAATATCTCGGAACGCAATCGACTCGCCATCGATAATGCACGCGAACAGGGTGTGCACGTCGCGCTAGTGACCGGACGCCGGTTTCGCGACTCGAGGCCGGTCGCACTCGAGCTCGGACTCGATGTCCCACTCATTTCGCACAACGGCGCTCTGACTAAACATGCGGCGACTCTGCAAACAGTCTCCGTGTTGCCGCTTCCACTCGCCGCCGCCCACGAAGCGTTGCGAATCGGTCGCCGCTTCGGCGCCGACGCCCTCCTGAGTGACGATCACGAAGGACTCGGCATACTCGTTTACGATCACCTGCGCGGCGACAACTCAGCGGCGCAGAAGTATGTAAGCTGGGCCCGCAGGATTCACGGCGAGGAAGAAGGCGCGGACGCAGTGCAGCAGGTTGCGTCACTCGAGCAGTACATGGACCATGACCCAATTCATCTCGCCTTCTCAGGCGGCTGCGAAGAGATGGACCAGCTCGAGGAGATACTCAAAACCGAACTCGGCTCAACTGTAAAAATTCTCGGCACGAAGTATCTGGAACAGGATTTCACGTTGCTGGACATTGTGAATCCGGCGGCGTCGAAAGGCGCAGGCGTAGCCGCTGCAGCCGCGGAGCTTAGCGTGAGCCAGGAAGAGATCATGGCCATCGGCGACAACTACAACGATCTCGAGATGTTACTTTTCGCGGGCACAGGCGTCGTGATGGCAAATGCGCCCCTAACGTTGCGCGAGATTGCAGGTTTGCACCCGACGGCTTCGAACAAAGAGGACGGTGTCGCGTTGGCGATCGAACAG
>DASUPZ010000124.1:0-6450 GCA_036280855.1 Pyrinomonadaceae bacterium
GGACCACGGAATATCCGATATGGCCCAGGCAGTGTGGTGGAAGAGCAGTTGTGCCAGGCTGCCAGCGGAAACCAATCTCTCCGCAAAACTCGCCGTCCCAAAGCCAGCGGTGATAACCCGGTAGACGAGGCACGATAGTTCCATCAGGGAGAGCTACCGGGCCTGTTTTCGCTTCGCGGTCGACCAGGCTTGCGAGGAAAGCATCAGCGTCTTTCGCAACCTGATCGAGATCTTCGCGCGCGGCGGCTTCGCCACGCGTGGTGTCAGACGACCAGCCGCGTTCAAGCGCCGAAACGTAGTGGGGAAGATATTCTCGACTGGGCCAAACAAGTTCCATAACAGATTTCCAACAGAATACGGTAACACGGATTTACACTTATCGTTTTTTTGTCCCTCAGAACCTCCCTGTATTCTTCGCTTACACGTCAGCGGCCCAAACGTCCTCCAACGATCAAGAATCCGGAGAGCGATAACGCGAGCGAATAACACGCGAACAAATAGAAAGACAGTCTGAGAGATATTCCCTCAGACTTGCAACCCGGCATGTAACGCGGGCATCGTAGGCTCTACTCCTTCTCTCGCGCATCAACGGTGATGCGCCCGCGCTAATCAGCTCGGCGTTTTGGATGATTCGAGGGCAGGCTGGTTCAAACTTGTAGAAGTGGCTCAATAGAGCACTCGAACGCTCGTTTCTTCGCTCGGTTCCGTTTCGTCGAAGCACACTTGGTTCAAAGCTTCTCTTTACCCCTGATAGCAGGAAAAGGTACGCACAGAATGTCTATGAAACTATATGTCGGCAATCTCTCGTTTCAAACTTCGAGCGATGATTTGCAGGAATTGTTCTCGCAGGCGGGAACAGTCGAATCAGTAAACGTGATTGAAGATCGCGAAACGGGTCGTTCACGCGGCTTCGCATTCGTGGAAATGTCTTCGACAGAGGAAGGCAATGCAGCGATTCAGCAGTTCAACGGCCGCGAGGTCGGTGGCCGCGCACTAAACGTCAACGAGGCCAAGGCTCGCGAAGAGCGCGGTGGCGGTGGCGGTGGCGGTCGTGGTGGTCGTGGCGGCTTCGGTGGTGGCCGTAATAATGGCGGCGGCGGTCGCTCTCGCTACTAAGTTTGTTGCCGGACGCCGGCAACTCTTTAAGACAAAGCCTCCGGGGTTGAAAATACTCCGAGGCTTTTGTTTTTTGATCAGGAAGTCAGGATTTACATGTTAATCCTTACAATCGTGCAAATCCTGTAAGCGTCTACGACTTGCGCCGCGGCTTCTTAGTTGGTTTCTTTTTCTTCGTTAACGTGCGAGTGGGAGTACTGAGGAGATCATCCAGGACCTTACGCACGCTCTTGTCGGCTGAACCTTCGAGCTGTTTGCGCACCAACTCGAGATCTGTAAGAAGCTCTTTGGATTCTGCGCGAGACACCAGCGCGTCGACGAATGCCAATCCTCGCTCCACTTCGCGCTCCGTTAGAACTGTTTCTTCGTTTTCCAGCAGCTTAACGCAAGTGTCCAGCAGACCCATTGCCTCCTTCGTAAGAGACTCATCTACGAGAATCATGCCCAGCAATGGAAATTGAACACGCTCGAAGAGGGCGACCATCTCAGCTCCAGCGGCCGTCGTCGCCAGCCGCTCGTCACGAACCTTTCGCATCGAGTCTAACCCTGTCGTAAGCCCGAGGAATGTTGCGCCGATAAACTCGATCGCGCAGATCGACTGCTGCATCAACGAGATCATTCCCGCTTTTGCGTCGCGTTTGACGAGCGTTGGATCCGCGGGATGAAACGACTCAGGCACGTTAATCGTGCCGTTGGGATTCAAAACGGGTGGTCCGGTCTCAAAGGCGAACGCATAAGTTTTGCGCAGCCCGGGATTCGCAATATGCCGGCTGTATACGTAGTCTGAAGTTGTGCCGGTGGTGGCGTAAAGAGCACGGCTCGTTTGAGGCGTGTAGTTACGACCTCGCACGGCACGGATGTCGTTCACGATTGTTTGAGCGACTGTTGTGAAGCGCAACTGATCGCGTGGCAGCATGTACTCCTGGTGTCCGGGAGGATTTAGAGGCGCACACGTCCCGGTAGCCAGGCTCGTAAAGCGCTGCGTGGGATCGGTAGTTTGTGTATGCGTGTGGCCCCACGGAAACAGGACCAGTTCAGTGAATGAGTGAACATCCAGAAACACGTCGATGTTCTGCATGTCACACAGATCCCTGATGTTGCGCGACTCAGGCTCGGAGAAGCGGCCGGGGCCGAGATAGGTTTCCATGCAAGGGTCGCACGATGTAGTGCCGGTGGTCACGCCCCACACGAAGTCGCAGTTTCTATTGACATCAACGCCCTCACACATGCCCGGATTGTCGCGGCGGTTTTGCCGCCACATATCATCGACGGTCATCACATATTCCCGACCATCCGGGTTAGCGCATGGCAGCATCCAGATGTCGAGCGACTCGAGCATCACTTTGATGTCGGTGGCCGACCATGATCTGCCGCCAAGCGTAATACCGGTTCCATTGAGGTAGGCTAAGGCGAGGTCAAGCTGAAGGTCGATGATCGCGTCGGGATTCATAAGTTCTCGCGCATGCAACCCGCCAACTATAAAAACTTTGCGGCGTCCTGTGGCACTGCCTGCGTGCATGTGCAGCGCGAAGATACGACGTCCCTGGACCGAGCGGTTCGGCATCTCAACACGAGTACACAATGCAGGGAAGAAGGATGAAAGGAAGTTCATCGCCGAGTCGAGTTGTGCGACGGTGCGATACATCAGCGACCCTTTGATCCTTTCCGCGCCTTAAAGCCTCTGACGGATTGCATTCTCTCGTCAAACCAGTTCTTGAACGACTCATCACTTTCGATCAACTCGGGATTCAGAGGTTGCACGGGATGAGCTTGCTGGAGACGTACTTCGAAGCCCTGGTTAACCAGCCGCACACAATCTTCAGGCGTCACGAGCGCCCGAACGAGGCCTGTGGGGTCGGGTACGCGATCGATATTGAGGTTTTCTATCCTGTTGAGATCTGCCGCCTGTTCAAGAGCATGGATTGTGGCAGAAAACCGCATAGTCGGAGGAGCTTCACGATAATCGAGCGCGGCCATTTGATCGTATGTGGTTTTTGAGGCTTTTTTTCGCGCAGACTTTGACTTCTTTGACGCAGCTTTTGTTTGTTTCTTGCCTTGCTTCATATCCTGGCCGGAGGTCACAAATTTAGCCGAGGGTGGGCGAGGGGCAGGAGAATATGCCCATCTGGTGGTAAAGTCAACGCGTTTTTGATGATCAGGAAGGAAGAAATGCAGAAGCGAAAACTCGGAAACAGTGATTTGGAAGTATCGTCCCTCGGACTCGGGTGTATGGGGATGAGCTATGGTTATGGACCAGCAGGTGAAAAACAGGAGATGATCTCTCTTCTGCAAACGGCAGTCGAACGCGGCGTCACGTTCTTCGACACGGCTGAAGTTTATGGACCATTCAGGAATGAAGAACTCGTGGGTGAAGCGCTTGCTCCTCTGCGCGATCGAGTCGTGATCGCCACGAAGTTCGGGTTCAAGCTTAGTCCAAAAGGAGAACAGATCGGCGTCGACAGCCGGCCCGAACATATCAGGGAAGTCGCGGACGCTTCACTTAAGCGACTTAAGACTGACGTTATCGATCTGTTTTATCAGCATCGGGTCGATCCGGATGTACCAATCGAAGACGTTGCGGGAACGGTGAAGGATTTGATTCAGGAAGGGAAGGTCAGGCACTTCGGACTTTCCGAAGCAGGTGTGCAAACGATTCGACGCGCGCATGCGGTGCAGCCTGTTACTGCGCTCCAGAGTGAATACTCCTTGTGGTATCGGAAACCTGAAGAGGACGTGTTGCCGGTGCTCGATGAGCTCGGTATCGGGTTCGTTCCGTTCAGTCCTCTCGGCCGTGGTTTTCTTACAGGCAAGATCGACGAGAACACGACGTTTGATCGTTCCGACTTCCGGAACAGCGTGCCGCGTTTTACTCCTGAAGCTCGTAAAGCGAATCAGGTTGTAGTTGATCTGCTGCGCAACATGGCCGAACGTAAACAGGCGACGCCGGCGCAGATCGCGCTTGCGTGGTTGCTCGCGCAACGACCGTGGATCGTTCCGATTCCGGGGACGAGGAAATTGACGCGTCTGGATGAGAACATCGGTGCAGTTGACGTTGAGCTGACTGCGGACGATCTCCGTGACATCGATAACGCCGCTGCGACGATTACAGTAGAAGGGGCGAGGTATCCCGAAGAATTCGAGCGCCGCACAGGGTTGTGATTGCGGTAGCCGGGTCGTGTAGATTAATTGAATTACGCCGAAGGCGTTCGCTAATGTCAGCCCAGGGTTGGAGCGCAGCGACAACCCTGGGAATGGGTTAAGAAATCGTAGCCAACCCTGAAAGGGTTAACACCACACAGGCCTAACGCTTTCAGCGTTTGATCCTGTGGTTCATTTGTGATCCCAGGGTTCTCGCTACGCTCGAACCCTGGGCTGACATTAGCCAACGCCTTCGGCGTTAAATGCATTTCAAGTGAACAACGCATGTCGCATCAAGCTTCGTGTCGGCGTTCTACATACTTGACTCTTTCAACCGGTTGTTGTCGTTCGCGCTGGCGCGCTAAGAAGAGAACAGGCACGCCCGCCAGCAGCACTAACACACCCGCAATTGCACCCCTGCCTGCATACGTCAAACTCGACTGAAACATGTAAAGACACGCGGCGCAGAAGAGGATCGGCGTGAGCGGATAGAGCGGCACACGAAACGGACGCTCGACTTCCGGTTCCTTCGAGCGCAGCACAATAAGCGATAAGCCAGCCAGGAAAAAGAAAAGCCAGAAAACCGGAGCGGTATATTCCACCATTGCTGAAAACCCCTCGCGCGCAAGCGATCCGGCAAACACAAGCGCGAGTGCAATCACACCCTGCACGAGCAACGCGTTAGTAGGCGTGTGCGCTCGCTCGTGCCATCGCCCGAGAAAGTCGAACAGCCGGAAGTCACGGCCAAGCGCGTAATTAGTTCGTGCACCAGTGATGACGGTCGCATTCGCCGACGTCAACGCCGACACCGCGACGAGCACACTCACAAAACGCGCTCCGCCTTCACCTGCTACGTTCCGCATCAGATCGGCTGCCGCAGCATTGGAAGCGGCCAGCCCTTCGAGTCCGAGCCCGCGCAGAAAAGCCCAGTTCACCAGCAGGTAGAGAGCCGTGATCAGTGCGATGCTGATAAGCAGCGCTCGCGCGATGTTTCTCCGCGGATTGTCCACTTCGGCCGACACGTAAACCGCTTCGTTCCATCCACCATACGTAAGCAGAACAAACACGAGCGCGAGTCCAAGAGACGGTGTAGGCGAACTCTGCGCTGCCGGAGCCGGCGTGCCGCCCGCTGCGAACGCGAGGCCCGCGATGATCACGAGTATTACGCTGAGCACTTCGACAGCCGTTAACCAGTTCTGCGCGCCGGATCCCTGACGGACACCTGCGACGTTCAAGCCCGTAAGCGCGACGACCACAAGCGCGGCATAGATCGAGGAAGAGTATGGACCAAGGCTCAAGAGCTGTGACGCGTAATCGCCAACAACAAAAGCGAGCAATGCGACGGATCCGGTTTGGACCACCGCAATGCGCGACCATGCGTAAAGGAAGGCGAGCCGCCTGCCGTATGCGCGTGTCAGGTAGTGGTAATCTCCACCGGCGTGCGGGTATGTGGTGGCGAGTTCGGCGTAGCACAACGCGCCGATTAGTGTTACCAAACCGCCGGCGAGCCAGATCAGCAACGCCACACTCTCGCTCGCTGCATTAGCAGCAACGAGCGATGGGGTGCGAAAGATGCCAGCGCCGACGACGATTCCGACAGTGATCGCCACCGCATCCCGCAGCCTGAGTGTTGGAACGGGCGCACCTCGCCCGCCTGCTTTAACTCTTATCCGATCGATCATTCACCCTCCGGCGAAACTACGGTGTGGCCGCCGGGGTGCTTTGACTGGTCTTCGCCGGGATGGTCCAGAGATACAGCCTCTGGCCGCCGGGCTGGACCGTGATCGCTTTATCCGGTTTCCAGTCGCCCATGTCGAACGAGTGTGAGACCACACGCGTTCCGGGCTTGAGATCGCTAAGCAGTTTTGGTCGCAGCCTGAGGTTTACTTCAGGCAGCAGGTACAGCGTGACGACTGTTGCCTCTTTAAAGTCTGTTTGGAAGAGGTCTTGTACTGCAAAAGTGGCGCGGTCAGTCACGCCTGCCGCCTTCGCGTTCGCATTGCTTTCCTCAATGCGTTGCGGATCGATGTCCACTCCGAAGCCACGCTTTGCGCCAAACTTCTTCACGGCGGTGATCACCAACCGGCCATCGCCGCATCCGAGATCATAGACCACGTCGTCTTTAGTGACGTTCGCGAGAGTGAGCATCTCGTCCACAACGTTCTGTGGCGTGGGCACGTATGGAACATCTCTCTT
>DASUPZ010000125.1:0-5702 GCA_036280855.1 Pyrinomonadaceae bacterium
ACGGCGGACCAGACAGGATCGATGCGCGAGGTCGGTCTCGACGACATCGCCACCCAACTCGCTTATGCGAACAAAGTCATCTTCGTTCCCGGTTACGGACTCGCAACTGCCCAGGCGCAACACGCAGTGCGCGAACTCGCAGACGTCCTGGAGAAACGCGGCGTCACAGTGAAATATGGGATCCATCCCGTCGCAGGCCGCATGCCCGGACACATGAACGTGTTGCTCGCCGAAGCAAACGTTCCCTACTCTTCGCTTTACGAACTCGAGCAGATCAATCCTGAATTCCCGTCAACCGACGTCGCCGTAGTGATCGGTGCAAACGACGTGGTCAACCCAGACGCACGCGACAATCCGACAAGCCCGATCGCCGGCATGCCTATTCTTGAAGTCGATCGCTCGAGGTCAGTCGTGGTCCTGAAGCGCGGCCAGGGTAAAGGTTTCTCGGGTCTCGAGAACCCTTTGTTTTTCAAGCCCGTCACAGGCATGCTCTACGGCGATGCGAAAGACACGCTGACGAGGCTGGTGCAAGCCGTGCAACACGCGTAATCTTTTTACAAGCTTTCCCCCAAACACCGAATTACTGGAGAGTGCATGCGAAGATTTTTAACTGCCCTCGTGCTGGCGAGTTTGCTCGTCACCACATTCCCCGCAACCTACGCACAACGCGCTGCTGAAAGATCAAAAAAACCGGCCGCAAGCGTAACGGCCCAACGCGCTGTTGACACGATCACGGCGAATCAAATCCGAGACTATCTAACGTTTATAGCTTCCGACGAAATGGAAGGACGCGACACGCCTTCGCGCGGACTCGATCTCACGGCGAAATTTCTGGCGACGCATCTCGCGCGCTGGGGATTTAAACCGGCCGGCGACAACGGGAGTTTCTTTCAGCGCATAGACCTGCGTCGCGATCGTGCTGACGGCGGTCAAACGAATGTTGAATATTTCGGACGCACGCTAACTGCGGGAACAGATTTTTTACCCGCGGGCGGCTCGGGCAATGTGAGTGGAGGTTTGGTCTTCGCAGGCAACGGATGGTACGTGAAATCGAAAGAGATTGACGCTTACCAAGGTATCGATCCGAAGGGAAAGATCGCCGTGATCTTCAGCAGCCCAAACTCGTTGCCACGCGGCATCTCGCGCGCAGAATTGGGTAAGCAGGGTGACGAGTACATGAACCCCAGCGACTACGCCCGCAGCAAAGGCGTCGTTGGTCTCGTTTACGTCGCGGATTTTCAGTATCTCGCAAACTGGCAACGCAACCGCCGGCTGGTGATGGAACGTGGTTCAACCGTAGTTGCGAAGTTCTCGCCGCAGGCGAGCTCGCCGTTGCCGTCCATCGTAGTGTCGCCCGAGATTGCAAACTCGATGTTCGCAGGTGAACGACAAACGGCGACCGGGATTTTTAACGCGTCGTATGGCACGGCCCAGCCCTCGCCGTTTGCGATGAACGAACAGAAAAAGATCACGATCAATATCGCGAGCAGTAGCGAGACAGTGGCGACGCAGAACGTGGTCGCCGTTTGGGAAGGCAGCGATCCGGTGTTGAAGTCGGAATACGTCGCACTCGGCGCGCATTACGATCACGTAGGCACCGGATGTGCGCCCATTGCCGGCGACACGATTTGCAATGGCGCCGACGACGACGGTTCGGGCACGACGGCGTTGCTGGGAATGGCCGAGGCACTCGCGAAAGCGCCGGTACGACCGAAGCGTTCGATCCTGTTTGTGTGGCATACGGGTGAGGAGAAGGGTTTGTGGGGCTCGCGTTATTTCACCGAGTTTCCAACCGTGCCGCTGAATCAGATCGTCGCGCAGGTAAATCTCGACATGGTTGGGCGAAGCAAGAAAGAGGGTGACACAAACCCGCGCAACCGTGAACTCACTGGGCCGGATTCGATCTACGTCATCGGGTCGACGATGATGAGCACTGAGCTCGGAGAGCTCGTAACCACAGTCAACAAGGGTTATCTGAACCTTACTTACGATACAAAATACGACGATCCCGCGGATCCAAACCGCTTCTTCTTCCGCAGCGATCACTACAATTACGCGCGCAAGGGGATTCCGATCATCTTCTATTTCGACGGCGTTCACGAAGACTATCATCGCGCGGGTGACACGGCCGACAAGATCGATTACCAGAAGATGGAGAAGGTCACGCGGACGATTTATATGACGACGTGGGAGATCGCTAACCGGCCGACCAGGGTGAAAGTGGACAAGCCACTACCGGCACAGTTGTCAGTCAATTAAAGTCAGCCGCAGATTTACGCGGATGAACACGGATTAAATCTAATCTGTGTTCATCCGCGTAAATCTGCGGCTGACTTACCGCGTTCAGCTATTAACCGGCGGTAGGCTTCGGCGCGTGCGAGGCCAAGCTCGCGCGCCGCTTTCTTTAGCGCCGCGCGATGGTCGAGGCCATCCTGCTCGAATTGCTGAACGAGAGCGGAAACGCTGGTTTCGGTTTCACTCACAGCTTCACCGATCACGTTGCGATCGATCAGCACGACGATCTCGCCCCGTGGATTCTCTTCATCAACGTAAACCCGGGCAAGCTCGCTCAACCGCCCGCGTTTGATCTCTTCATGCAGCTTCGTCAACTCGCGCGCTACCACGGCTTCACGCTCGCCCAGAATTTCGTAAGCATCCTTCAACGTCGCGGCCAACCGGTGTGGCGCCTCGTAGAAGATCAACGTCCCCGGCACTGTCTTCAACTCTCCCAACCGCGTCCGGCGTGCATTCGATCGCGAAGGCAGAAAACCCGCAAAGAAAAACTCGTCCGTCGGTAATCCCGCTGCGATCAGCGCCGAGATCAAAGCACTTGGACCAGGCACCGGCACAACCGTCACGTCATTCTCAATCGCGGCCCGCACGAGCCGGAACCCGGGATCGCTGATTGCCGGCGTGCCGGCGTCGGAAACAACTGCGATGTCGCTGCCCTGCTTTAGCAAGTCGATCAAATACGACGTGCGTTGCTGCTCGTTGTGCTCGTGATAGCTGGTGGTTTTAGTCGTGATGCCATAATGCTGGAGCAACTTGTGAGTGTGACGCGTATCTTCGCACGCGATCAGGTCCACGTCGTTCAAGACCTGTAACGCGCGATGCGTAATGTCTGCGAGATTGCCGATCGGCGTCGCGACGAGATAGAGAGTGCCAGACATAGAAAGACAGGATTACATGATTAACAGGTCGTTCCTGTCAATTCTGTAATCCTGTCCGAACGGCGGGTAAATCGAGCAGAAGTCTAAGCGGGTATTACCGAGGGAAGGGGATTCTGCGCCACCAATCGTCGCGATTGCGATCGTTACGACGATAGTCGTCGTCACGCCGATCGTTGCGACGACCACGATAATCGTCATCACGTCCGCTACCGCCGTTGTATCTGTAGCCGTAGACGTCGCCGATGAATCGCAATTCCTGCTGGATCTGCGACCACTGTGAAACCATCCCGCCATCAAACCAACGCGGTCGAGCAACGCGATTCAACATCTGGCCCTGTTCGAGTACGCGACGAGCTTCGTCGGCGCTGCGGTTCAAGTCGCGACCATTACCAACTTCCGATTTCAGATCGCCAACTGCATCACGGAACTCGTGAACCTGCTCGTTGATCTGATCTTCACGGCGAGTGCCATTGGCACGGCTGCGATCGAGCGCACGGTCCATGTCGCGCTCAAAATCTTTTGCAAGACGATCGAGTCGATGAACGGAGTCGCGGATTGAGCGCCCGTCGTAGCGACCATTACGATCATCCGGATATCGGTCCTGTCGTCCCCACTGGGCATTAGCCACAACGGGCAGGCAAAACGCTACGATGCCCAGAACGAATAATGAAAATTTCAGTGTGTGTCGGTTCGTCATTTCTTTTCTTTTCTCCTCAGTACGACTTCGGCCCGAAACCCCTTTCGCAAGTGCCGTGCCTGTTTGCAGAACTGCGAATTCTTCGGGAGAAACGCGCTGGGGTGATGCCAAAAGGTGCAGCCGTACCGGAAAACGTGCCGCGGATGACGCGGATCAGGAGCCACGGATGAACGCGGATCAGCGATCGATGAGGATGGAGATGTGGCGGCGGATGTCGGATTCGAGGAGATAGGTGTCTTTTTTCGCCGTACTCTTCCAGGCAGGGGTGCCGGTGTTTAACTTAAAAAGCAGCAACTCTTCACTCGCACTTCGAATTCCCATGTGACGAATGTTTGCGCATGCGAGGCCGCCGCCGCGCACGATGCCGTCACTCGGCGTCCTGGGCCATCCCGCTTCCACGTAAAGAGTTCTGACGCCGTTCGTCAACGTGAGGAGTGGTCCGACCATAGTCGAATTGCCGATGCGAAATCGCTGTCCGTCCTGCCTGGAAATCTGAATACTCGCGCCTGCGCGGTTTGCCTCGCCTGCCGAAATCGTGAAGCGATCGACCAGCCAATCCACTCCCGCGGTGCGAAGCAGATCGTTGGAATTTTTCAACGATATGTACTCGACAACGTCCTTACGTCCGGCAAGACGAGCCCTGCGCTCGGCTTCGGATAAAGCTGCTGCCCACGCTTCATCTAGTTCGCTCATATCAGCTTCGCGATGGTATCATGAGCGCCGAATTGTCCCCCCACAAATCCAATGCGGAAATTATCCACATGATCCCATCATATGTCTTGAAGCGCCTGTTAGTGGTGATTCCAGCGATTGGTTTGTTTCTGCTGGTCAGTACAAACCCACTCGCGCAATCGCAAAAGCTACCAGCTCCCACAACTTATGTAAGCGATTTCGCCGGAGTCATCGACGCTGAGACTAAGAGCCGCCTCGAAAGCCTGCTTCAGAAGCTGAAAGAAAAGAGCAAGATCGAACTGTACGTGGCCACGGTGGAAAGCACCGGAGAGCAGACGATTTCCGCGTTTTCTCAGCAACTCGCAAACGAATGGAACATCGGTGCAAGAACCAGCCGGAGTAAGAGCCTGTTGCTGGTCGTGTCAGCCGGATCGAAAACGTCGTTCACACAATCGAGCCGCACCGCGCGCGCCGATTTGCCCGAAGGTGTTCTGGGCGAGATGTCTTATCGCATGCAGGGTCCGTTGAGTGAAGGCCGTTTTACTGCGGCAGTGGATGGAGGCGTTCACGTCTTTGTAAATGCTCTGGCTGAGAAGCTTGGTTTCAATGCGGCAGAACTCGAAACTACAGTCGTCGCCGCTGCCAGTCCGGAAGTCGTAGGCGATCCGGGGCAGCAAATTCCCGTTAGCGCGAACAACGTGCAGAGCACACGGCCGCGCGTTGTTCGTGATGTTCCGAAACCATCGCGCGAACCATCCCCTGAGGCAACTCCACCTGCGGAAACTCCGCAAACGGAACCAACTCCAACGGAAACTCCGGCTGCGGAACCAACGCCTTCAGAGTCGCCGAAGACTGAGCCAGTCTTAAGTGAGTTGCCGAAAGTTGAGGCGAAGCCTGCCGAGTCGCCTAAGACTTCAAACACAGGACGCCGCAAAGCGAGTGCAACTACCAAAATAACCCCTGTCAAAAAGAAAACTCCCGCGCAGATCGCCGAAGAAGAGGCAGACGAAGAGGAAGAGGTTGAACTCACGCTCACGCTGCCTTTGGACAAGCGTGCTATCAGGTTAAGAGAGTTTCTCGACACAAAACCAGACTCAAAATTCAAACCACGCGCGATTGAGCTGCTCATCAGCACACACGCAGCACTCGGCGATCAGAAGTTG
>DASUPZ010000126.1:0-7528 GCA_036280855.1 Pyrinomonadaceae bacterium
CTAGATGAAAAAATGCCCCAAATGCGGAGTTGAATATGCTGACCAAACAACTCTGTGTCCCACCGATGGCGTAGCGCTCGAGACGGAGGGTGACTCACTCCTCGGGACGACGCTCGCCGGAAAATATCGCATTGAGGAACGGCTCAACGAAGGTGGAATGGGCACCGTGTATCGCGGCACGCACGTGCTGATGGACAAAACGGTGGCGGTCAAAGTTCTGCGTCCGTCACTTGCCGCCGACGAAAAGATCGTCGCACGTTTCTCACGCGAAGCGCGTGCAGCATCGCGCATTTCACATCCAAACGCTCTGAGTGTTACCGATTTCGGCGAGGACGAGAGTGGACACGTCTTCATTGTGATGGAGTTCCTGAGCGGAAGAACTCTGAAGCAGTTGATTCGCGATGAAGGTCCTTTGCCGTTGCCAAGAGTTGTCGACATCACACGCCAGGTCTGCGACGCACTCAACGCTGCACATCAGCAGGGCGTGGTCCATCGCGATCTCAAGAGCGACAACATCATGCTGGTCGACACGATGGCCGGAGACCACGCGAAAGTGCTCGACTTCGGCATCGCAAAGATCACCGAGCCTGATGGAGCTGTCGACACCAATTTGACCGCGCCGAATCTGGTGATCGGAACGCCGCAGTACATGTCGCCCGAGCAGTGTTCGCAGGATTCCGAAATCGACGCGCGCTCCGATATCTATTCTCTCGGCGTGATCCTTTACGAGATGCTCGTGGGCCATGTGCCTTTCAGCGGCGACTCGCCCACGATGGTGATGATGAAGCACTTGCAGGATCCGGTGCCGTCAGTTTTAGAAGAGCGAAATGACTTGCCCGCCTCTGTGGGCCGCGTGGTTGCGCGCGCGATGGCGAAGGTTCCGGATAATCGTTACCAGAACGTCGCGGAACTCGTAGACGATCTGAGCATCGCTTCCGGGATGACGCTTACCCGGACGGCGCCTGCCGCGGTGATTGCAGACACACGGCGTGTTGACGATCCGGATGAAGTGACTGTTGTAAGAAGCAGGGAAGAGCCCGCGATTCCACGGCGTGCGCCGGTGACAGTTCCGATTCAGCCGGCGCCGCAAGCCGCTGCCGCAAATTTCAATCCGTTAAAGATTTTGATCCCTTCGGCCCTGGGGCTGATCGTCGTCTTTGCAGTGATTTACGTGTTCACAAGAAACTCGGCGGGGAACGAGACGAACACGAACCAGCAACCACAACAAACACTGGCGGCGGATCCCAATAGTCAGCCGGTTCAGCCTGCGGGAACGCCGACGGGGAAGGGTGAGCAGGGAATACCGTCAGGAGGCACCATCAAGCCGCCCGCTAACGTGAATGCGAGTCCGGAGGTGAGTCCTGAGGCCTCGCCGGAAGCGGTTGAGGATTTCAGCCCGCAGACAAACGCGAATGCTAACGCAAACGCGAATGAGAACAGCAATCGAAAGGCGCCTGCGTTGCCGGAGCCGACACGCAGCGTAGCGCCTGAGACTGCGCCACCACCGGTAACTCCATCACCGAAGCCACCTGCGCCATCTCCAACCGCGACCCCAAACTAGTTGCTTCGTTCAGAGTTCAGCCTTTAGGCTGCTTCCCCGAGGTCACAAGCTAAAGCTTGAACTCTGAACGTTCAATAACGAGGCGCGTGAGCTCGTCTGCGTCCCGGATATTTATCTCGATCTCGAGCACATAGCACGGAATCGAGAACGACAGCGTCCGGAGTTTGACGGCATCCTTAGCCGTCGTGATCAAACTTGTCGCCGCCAGCGCTTTTGCCTCAACGACGATCGCGTCGATCTCATCCTGCGAGTAAACGTGATGATCGGGAAACGACTTCTCGAGCGCGAGCTCATATCCAGCCCGTCGCACGTGCTCAAAAAACGATCTCGGATTCCCCACCGCACAGAACCCCACGACACGCGCCGGCGGAGTCAAAGACTCCGAACCATTCTTCAGCGGTGACACTCGCGACGTCCGCATCTCGGAATGAAAGATCGGCCGGTCGCCGGTTATTTTCAAGATCTCGCTCCGAGTCGAATCAACATCTCGAACCTGATCGCAGCGCGTGAGCACGATGCAATCCGCCCGGCTCAACCCTTCCGGCGCTTCGCGAAGCCGTCCGTAAGGCAGCAGGCTGCCGCCGCCCCATGGATTGGTCGCGTCGATCGTGACGATGTTCAAGTCGCGCGCGAGCCGCAGGTGCTGGAATCCGTCGTCCAGAACAAAACAATCGGAACCGAAGTCTTTGATAGCTTCCTGACCCGCCGCGAATCGATCCGCGCTGCTGATCACCGCTGCCATGCCTTTAAGGTTGGTCGCGAGCAGATACGGCTCGTCACCCGCTTCACGCGGCGACGCAAGCACTCCATAACCATCCGACACGATCACCTGGAGATGCGGATCCTTGCGTCCATAACCCCGCGTCAGTATGCAAACTTTTTTGCCTTTAGCGGCGAGAGTTCTCGCGACCCACTCGACAAGGGGCGTCTTGCCGGTCCCGCCCGTAGTGATGTTGCCGACGCTGATCACAGGACGTTCGAGCTTTGACGTTTGAAACGTCCCGCGACGGTACATGGAAAGACGAGTACGTGTGACGGCGCCATAGAGAATGCTGAGCGGGGGCAGAAGGATCGACTTCATGAAGTGTGAGCGTTTGCCAGAATGGAATCCGATTGAGATTGGCCGGGCTGTCTTGTGGAAAGAAGGGGAGCGATGAGTTGCAGCGTTTTTTCCGTTGCACCCTGGTTGTCTGTCACGAGTTGTTTTGCGCGCCGCGCGAGTTTCTCGCGCCAGTCATGGTTCGAAAGAAGTTCAGTTAATGCTTCCGTCAATTCCTGCACTGCTTCATCGCCCTCGACTGCCGGTAACTGAACGATCGCGTGGGCTTGATTCATCTTACTCACGATCGCCTGGAAGTTTTGCGTGTGCGCACCAGTGACGACTGCCGTACCCACGGCCGCCGGCTCGAGCACGTTGTGACCACCTCGATTGACGATGCTTCCGCCGACGAACACGATCTCCGCGAGTGAATAAACGGCCGGCAATTCACCGATCGTATCCAGAAGAATCACGTCGGCATCGCAATCTTTCGGGGCCGGTGCGCTCGTTCGCCTCGACCAGCTCAAGCCGGATTTTTCCACGTGCGCTGCGACTTCGTTGAAACGCTCCGGATGTCGCGGCGCAAGCATCAGTCGCAGCGTTTGCGTGTCCTTCAGTTTTTTGAAGCTTTCGAGAATGATCTGTTCTTCTGGAGCGTGTGTGCTCGCCGCGAGTATGAGAGGCACGTTTGAATTCAGGCCAAACCTCTCGCCGATCTCCGTAGTTTTATCCGCCAAATCACTCCCCACTTCAGCGTCAAACTTGAGATTGCCACCAGTAAAAAGTTTCTCGTCGGGCACGCCGAGAATTTGCAGCCGGTGCGCGTCTGCCTCGGATTGCATCACCGCGATCGCCAGTGAGGATAACACGCGACCAAGAAACGGCTGAACCAGAAGGTACCTGCGAAACGACTTGTGCGAGATTCTGCCGTTAACCACTGCCACCGGGATTTGGCGTTCGCGGCACTCGCGCAGGAAGTTTGGCCAGAGCTCGGTCTCCATGATTAGCACGGCGGCGGGGTTGATGCTTTTCAAAGCACGGCGAACTGACCAGCGCCAGTCAAACGGAAAGTAAATGATGCTCTCGGCCTGATTGCGAAAAACATCGCGCGCGAGTTTTTGTCCGGTGAGCGTGACGGTAGAGACGACGAGTGCGTGATGTGGAAACTGCTGCTTGAGACGTTGCACGAGCGGGCGCGAGGCCTGAGTTTCGCCAACTGAAACGCAGTGAATCCAGATGACCGGCTTGTCGTTGATCTGCGGCACTCGACCAAGGCGCTGACGCAGACCGTCGAGATACTTTCCGTGCGCCAGCGCTTGAAAAACGAAGTATGGAAGTAAAACCAGCAGGCCGAGAGATAGCAGGAGGCTGTAAGCCAGGTACATGGGACCTCTTATTTGGCTCGCTCGATGTACCGCCCTTCCGTAGGATCCACGCGAATGCGGTCGCCTTCATTGACGAATGGAGGGACGGTGATGACGACGCCGTTCTCGAGGGTTGCGGGTTTGTTGACGTTGGAAACTGTGGCGCTCTTCAGAGTGGGCTCAGTATGAGTGACGGTCAACTCCATGGACGGCGGCAGATCGATGCCGATCGGTGAACCGTCGTAGAACTCTGCCTGGATCTTCATGCCCGGCGTCAGCCACGGCGCGGCGTCGCCGAGGTCTTCCTCACTCAGCGCAACCTGCTCGTAGTTTTCTGTGTTCATGAAGTGGTGATGCGAGCCGTCTGAGTAGAGATATTCCATCTCGTGCTGCTCCATCGAAGCCTTGTCTATCGTGTCGGCGGAGCGAAAGCGATGTTCAAAAGAGGCGCCGGTGCGGATGTTTCGGAGCTTGGTCTGAATCATCGCACGCAGGTTGCCGGGGGTATGATGTCTGAATTCGAGAACTTTGCAGGGCTGGCCTTCAAAGACGATAACCATACCGCGCCGAATCTGTGTTGCAGGAATAGCCATAAAGCTGATGTCTCCGTTAAGAAAGGTAGGAACTTAGCAAAATGCGTAGTTTAAGGGGCTGGATCGGGGCTTGTCTAGTGAGCATAGGTCCTATAGGACTTATAGGACCTATACGTCCTATTGAAAGCTAAAGGGCAGCCCGCCAGAAACTTCCCAGCAAGACCGCCCTTTTTGAGGAGCCCACCTACCTCGCTTGTAGTAACGCTATTACAAACGGATAGTTCCAATAACCCTCACGCCGCACGCGCGCGTGGCACTCGCCGCAGCCGCGCGAGCCGCTCGAGCCACTTCTGCGCCTGCTCGTAGTGCGGAAATCTCCGCTCATCCATCCGAAATGCCGTAGTGTGATAGTACCTGCGTCCATTGATCAAACGCGCCGGATGCTTGATGTGCAGCATCTCGTGATAAAGGATGTACTCCACAAACCACTCAGGCACCTCCGCCGAATCAAGCGTCTTGCTGATCGTGATGCTGTCGTAAATGTGGTCGTGATGGCCCAGAATGCTTCTGGTCCTTCGCTGCGACCATGTGATCGTCGGCTTCGGAATCTCACCGTCAAAATACCGGCGGTTCAATTTAGTAAACATTCGATCAAGATCATAAACCTCGCCCTGCGCGGTCGAGATCATCTTGCGTCCACGCCCGCGCCGCGCCAGATCCGACGAACGCATGACTGTAGGCGTCAGTGAATAGTCTCGATAAACCCGGTCGTGAATCGTCGGCACTCGCCTGCCGAGCAGCCGCGCCACCAGAATCCATGCGAGGGCGCGCAATGCTTCGGGAGGCGCGTCTTTGCAGATGTCAGAGAGCCGCACGTAAACGCGACCAGACCGCAAACGAATCGTGTGGCGTAGTCCCGCGTAAGGATAAAACCGGACTTCGATCGAAGGCACACCCCGGTTACCGCCCATATGACGAAACGCGTCGGCGAAGTATTTTCTAATCTCGTTCATTGCGGTAACTCTCGGACGGAAACAGCGGTTAGGGGAACTTATCTTACGGAGGGCCGTGGCGAGCAGTCAACCCGCGGCGGGCAGGAACGATAAGGGCCTTAATATCAATAGGTTACCGAGGAAAAAATAGGTCCTACAAGTCCTATAGGACCTATGCATACGACCTAATCTGTGCAATCCGAGGATAACTTTGTATACTGCGAAGCAATGCCAAGGCGAGCTTCAAATCTGCAAACCACGGATAAAACACGTTTAGATTCCCGTGCCGAGGTCTTGCTCGCAGCTCTGATAAAGGAGCACCTCGTAACCGGCGAGGCGGTGGGCTCTCGTGTGCTCTCCGACCGCTTCGCGCACGGCTACGGATGGAGTCCGGCCACGATCCGCAACGTCATGGCAGAGCTCGAAGAGGCAGGTTTCGTCGATCAGCCGCACACTTCCGCCGGTCGCGTGCCGACCGACAAGGGTTACCGGTATTACGTCGACAACATGCTCGGGGAGGCGCGTCTGTCGCGCACGGATCTCAAGGCGATCGAGAATCTTTTCTCAGTGCACGACGCAGGTTCGTCTCCGGACCGTTTGATGGAAACAGCTTCGCACGTGCTCTCGGCGCTCTCGGAGAACGTCGGTATCGTTGTTTCGCCGTCGCTCGCCGACAATAGCCTGAACCACATCGAGTTTGTCCTCCTGCCTGACAGGCGAATACTGGTCGTACTCGTCTCAACGGCAAACATCATCCACAACAAAGTCATTCGAGTCGCGGATGAGCTGAGCCAGGACGATCTGGATCGGACCGCCCGCTACCTGAACACGGAATTCAGCGGCAAGAGCCTGCTCGCAATCCGAGCCGAGATTGTGGAGCTGATGAAAGAAGAGAAGGCGCTTTACGATCGACTGCTTCAGAATGCGATTATGTTGTGTGAGCGAAGTCTCGAAGGCGAGGAGACCGCGGGCGACGTTTACGTGGACGGCGCTTCAAACATCCTGACGAAGCCCGATTTTGTCGACATCGAGCGCATGCGCGACCTGTTCCGGACGTTTGAAGAAAAGTCGCGCCTGATCAAGATCCTGAACGAGTGTGTCCACGACGCAACGAGCTTTCCCGGCGACGTTCACGTGGTGATCGGTCGCGAGCACCCGGCAACTTCAATGCGCAACTGTGCATTGATCACAGCACCCTACCGGGTCGGCTCTGACGACAACATCGGCACACTCGGCGTCGTTGGTCCGATGAGAATAGAATATGCACGGATAATGGCTATGGTAAACTACATGGCGCGGTTAATTGAGCATCGATTGAGTGAACAAGCGGCACGTTGAATCGTGAAGATTTTCGATCCTTCCTAATGACATCAGACAGACGCGACAAGGGTTCGCAACGCATCCCAATCCGATTCACTGACGCTGAGGACGAAGCCGAGTCTGACGCGAGCAGAGCGGCAGGCATGGAAGCGCCGGATTCCGGCAGCGAAACTGAAGACTCGTCGACGGTCGACAGTACAGACCTTTTTGAAGGCACTGAAGTCGAGTCGGAAGCCGCGCCGGGTGGACCCGCCACGGCGGAGCTCATTGCCACCAGGTCCGAGTTAAAACGACTCGAGACCGAAAATGCCGAGCTTAAAGACAGGCTCGCGCGACGCCAGGCGGATTTTGAAAACTACCGGAAACGCGTCGATAAGGAGCGAAGCGAGACGTACAATCGCGTCACCGCCGATATCGCCGCGAAGCTCTTGCCGGTTTTGGACAATCTAAAACGGGCCCTTGACGCCGAGTCATCCGTCGAAGGTGCTGAGTCAGACGAGTTCCGGCACTTTCTCAGCGGCGTCGATCTTATCTACAAACAGCTTAACGGTGTGCTCGAGGCGCTGGGAGTCAAACCGATCGCCGCTGTTGGCGAGCAGTTCGATCCCCACGTTCACGAGGCTGTCGTAACTGAAGCGACTGACGACTATGAACCCGACACGGTCATGCAGGAGATAGTTTCGGGTTACCGCCTTGGCGACAAATTAATTCGCCCCGCC
>DASUPZ010000127.1:0-3873 GCA_036280855.1 Pyrinomonadaceae bacterium
GCTCGCACGCGTGGTGGCAGAGTATCGCGACAAGCTGCCGAAGTTTTTCAAGCGTTACCAGATTCAGCCGGTGTGGCGTGCGGACAGGCCTGCGCGCGGGCGGTTTCGAGAGTTTTACCAGTGTGACGTTGACGTGCTTGGCTCGCGTTCGATGCTGGTTGAAGCTGAGATTTGTGCTGCGGCGAGTGAAGTGTTGACGAAGCTGGGCTTCAGTGATTTTTGTGTGCGGTTGAATCATAGAAAAGCATTGACCGGGATTCTCGCGGTTGCAGGTGTTGCGTTGGATAAACACGATGCAGCGTTAATCGCGCTCGACAAGTTGGACAAAATCGGAAGTGAAGGGGTGAGAAAGGAGTTTGCATCGCGCGGTGTTGAAGATGTCGCCGGCGATCGTCTGCTTTCGTTCTTCTCCGAGCTCTCTTCGCTCGAACGGGCTGCTGAAATTGCTGCCGAGGATCGACTGGTGCAAGCGCTGAATAAAGCCGTGCTGGGCAGGATCGTGGAGTTTGTGAACGACAACGAGTTGGGAGCGAAGGGCGTTGACGAGTTGCAGTCGATACTGAAGTTTACAGAGGCGGCCGGGATTGGCAGTCGCTTGAAGATCGATCCGACTCTTGCTCGTGGACTTTCCTACTACACCGGCGCGATCATGGAGATCAACGTGAAGGATCTCGCGGGAAGTCTTGGCGGTGGAGGTCGTTACGATAATCTTGTCGGGATGTTTCTTGGCCAGGACATTCCAGCGTGTGGTTTCTCACTCGGCCTGGAGCGAATTCTCGTCGTCATGAGTGAGCGGAACATGTTTCCGCCGCGGCTACAAACTTCGCCGGCAGACGTGATGGTTGCGATCTGGAATGAGGAGTCGATTCCGGAGTCAATCGCCCTCGCGCAGGAACTGCGAGCTGGAGGTTTAAGGGTTGATCTATATCCCGAGGCTGATAAGCTCGGTAAACAATTTAAGTACGCCTCGTCACTCGGTGTTCCTTTCGTTGCAGTGCTTGGTGAAGAAGAACGTTCGAAGGGCGAAGTGGCGCTGAAGGACATGAGGTCAGGCGAGCAACGTGCGGTGGGACGTGGCGAGGTTGTGCAGGTAATCCGCGGATGACAGGTTCAGAGTTCAGCCTTTAGGCTGTCTCTGAAAGTGCAAGCTAAGCTTGAACTCTGAACAGCGAATTGACACGGAGAAAACGATGTCGAGCGAAGATATAGTCAAGAATTATTTTGAGGATGGGCTTTCGGCTTTGCGTGCTTACAAGAAGCTGTCGGAGAAAGCGATTGCGCAATTGAAAGATGAAGAATTTTTTGTCACCCTCGACCAGGAGTCGAATAGCGTGGCCGTCATCATGAAGCACATGGCGGGGAACATGTTTTCTCGCTGGACTGATTTCCTGACCACGGACGGAGAGAAGCCGGACCGCAATCGCGACATGGAGTTTGTGATCGATTCACAGACGACGAAAGACGAGGTGATCGCTTACTGGGAACGCGGTTGGGCGCGTGTCTTCGAGGCACTCGAGCCGCTACGCCCGGAAGATTTTGAAAAGACGGTGACGATTCGTGGTGAGGAACACACAATCGTGGAAGCGATCAACCGGCAGTTGATGCACTACGCTTATCACGTTGGACAGATCGTTTTTCTTGCAAAGCATTTCAGATCAGCGCAGTGGGAGTCATTGAGCATTCCGCGAAATCGTTCGGCGGAGTTCAATGCACAAATGAGCAGCAATGTTAGATAATCTCGGAAACTTGGAACGCACGCATTCCTGTGGTGATCTGCGTGAAGCCGACATCGGCAAGCAGGTGATCGTGATGGGCTGGGTCGCGAAGCGTCGCGATTTTGGCGAGCTCACGTTTTTAGATCTTCGCGATCGTGCAGGTATTACGCAGGTTGTTTTCAACGCTGAAGTCGCAGCCGAAGCGCACGCGCGCGCAAAGGAATTGCGTAGCGAATACGTTGTTGCCGTCACGGGAACAGTCGTCGCTCGCGCTGAGAACACACGAAATCCGAAGCTTGCAACGGGCGACGTCGAAGTTCACGCACAGCAGTTGTTGATACTCAACGACGCCCGCACGCCTCCGTTTCAACTCGACGCCTCGCCCGACGCTCTCGCGAGTGAAGACTTACGTCTGAAGTATCGCTATCTCGATTTGCGCCGGCCACAGTTACTGGCAAACCTGCAGCTCCGTCACCGCGTAACCAACGAGATCCGGCGTTACATGACTTTGCAGGGGTTTATTGAGATCGAAACTCCGATCCTGATCAAGTCGACGCCTGAAGGCGCGCGCGACTACATCGTTCCATCGCGCATTCAACCCGGCAAGTTTTTTGCACTTCCACAATCGCCACAGCTCTTCAAGCAATTGTGCATGATCGGCGGCGTCGATAAGTACTTTCAGATCGCACACTGTTTTCGCGACGAAGATCTGCGCGCCGATCGACAGCCGGAGTTCACGCAACTCGACGTCGAGATGAGCTTTGCGACGCTCGATCAAGTCTACACATTGATCGAAGGTCTCTTCGCTTCGGTCTTCAAACTCATCGACGTCGAGCTGCCAACGCCGTTTCCGCGCTTCACTTTCGCAGATGTAATGAGCCGGTTTGGTTCTGACAAGCCCGACCTGCGAATCCAGGGTCTGGAGCTACAAGATCTCTCACAGGCGTTGGAAGGGACTGACTTTGCCCCATTCGCGTCGGCGCTAACTTCCGGCGGGCACGTAAAGGGAATCGTTGTTCCCGGCGGCGCAAACCTTTCGCGCAAACTGCTCGACCAGTTGCAGGAATTTGCGAAGCGTTATGGCGCGGGTGCATTAGCCTGGATTAAGGTCGGCGATGAAACGACATCGTCCCTTTTGAAAGCGCTCGGCGCTGAAGTAATCAACCGGATCGTTGAGGTTGCAGGCGCGCGAAAAGGCGACGCGATGCTCATTGTCTCCGGTAAACCCAAGATTGTCGCAGCGAGTTTAGGTGCTTTACGAAACGAGATCGCGAAACGAGAGAAACTCATTCCCACGGATGTCTACGCGCCGCTCTGGGTGACTGACTTTCCGATGTTTGAGTTTCACGAAGAGGATGGCCGCTACTACTCGATGCACCATCCTTTCACATCACCAGTGGATGAAGATTTACAGTTACTCGAACGCGCGGTCGAAGGTGGTGAAACACAACTGCTCGGACAGATCCGCACCAAAGCTTACGATCCCGTGATCAACGGCGTGGAGATGGCGAGTGGCTCGATTCGTATTCACCGCCGCGACGTGCAGCGTCTCGTCTTCAAAGCTCTCGGAATGACGACCGAAGAAGCGCGTGAGCGATTTGGTTTCTTTCTTGATGCACTTGAATACGGCACGCCGCCGCACGGCGGGATTGCGCCGGGCATCGATCGCTTGATGATGGTGCTTGCGGGCACCGACAACATGCGCGATGTGATTGCGTTTCCGAAAACGGCGTCAGCCGCAGACCTGATGATTGACGCTCCCGGCGAAGTCGATCCAAAGCAGTTGGAAGAGCTGCACCTGCGAGTCGTCGAAGACTGACTATGCCGACCATTCAACTCCGTCGCGAACACGTGGATGCAATGATCGCCCATGCTCGCGAAGCTGCCCCGGAGGAGTGTTGTGGGTTGATTGGCGGAACTTCTGAAATGCAGGCGGCAAGTCTCTATCGCCTGCGCAACGTCACCTTAAACCCGGAATCTGCATACGAAGCAGCGCCCGAGGATCTGTTCGCCGCCCAACGCCAGATGCGTGACCGCGGAGAAGGACTCCTCGCCATCTATCATTCACACCCGCGGGCCGTCGATCCGCTGCCGTCCGAGACAGACGTGCGGCTCGCCTATTATCCTTCAGCTAAGTACCTGATCATCGGGCTGGGCG
>DASUPZ010000128.1:0-6919 GCA_036280855.1 Pyrinomonadaceae bacterium
GTTTTGAATCCGAGTTGTTTGGCGACTTGTGATTGGCTTAATCCGAGAGTGAGCCGGATCTGAAGTAGTTTCGCGGCAAGATGTTCGGGCTTTTGACGCGCACGTTGGCCCACAACTACTTGACCTTTTCGATCAATGCGATCTGTTTAGCGAGCGCATCACGGAACGAGGTGAGGACACGAATTAACAAGTCGATCTTTCGCAGTGCTAAACGGCGATGCCTGCGAGTCCCAAGAAAGAACTCAAGCTCGATCTGCTTCTTGCAGTCAGCGAGATAGACCATGTTTGTTCCCCATTGGTACTCGCCATCGCGTGAGGATTCGACAATCGCGTGAACGTAGGACGTGTGATCGGTGGACGCAGGATCGAGGAAACTGCGCTTTCGGAAAACAAAGGATGAGCGGCGGCGTTGCGACATTGTGATAACCTACGGACCAATGTACACGGGAGTCTTAACGGGCTGATGAGTAAGCCCCGGACAGATCATCTAGTCCGGCTAACTTCTCACAGCGACCGTAGTCTAGTACGAACTCGTACTAGGCGCAAGGGGAAATCACGCCGCCGTCCTACACCTGAGAGACTGGCAGAAAAACTCGTCCAAATTCGCAGTGGTCTAGGTCTATCGCAGAATGAGATCGCGAGAGCGTTAGGAGTTGAGAATCGAGCAAGCATATCGGGTTACGAACGTGGCGAACGTGAACCGCCGCTACCCACTCTGCTTGCCTATGCGCGACTCGCTAAAGTCTCGGTGGAATCGCTGATAGATGATGATCTGGACCTGCCGTAACCGTGGTAACAACGTAACCGTTTGTATATTTGAGTGGCAGGTTTTGCTGACCTAAAAGTCGAATTTTTGACTTAAAACTCAGCAAAAATAAGGGCTTTTGAGGCAAAGCCCAACATTCGGGTTTGCGGGGCGTCAAAAATCCCAGCAATACCGCCGATTTTTTGGGCGTGAGTACGCGGTATCCAGATCGGGGGAAATCCGTGTTTTCACCAGAAAGCCGGAAGACGCGTAAATACCTCAGAAAACAGCCATTTATCACAAAATTCGTGGGCTCCGAAAATGCGGCACGAGGGTTGTTATGCAACCAGGCGTCGGACTGGTCGGGTAGGACACACTCCGATGCGGCAAACCCCCTCTCTTGGAGCAGACACAACGACATGATCAACCTGTTATCCGCTGCGACTTCAGTGCCTCAGAATGTCTTTAAGACTACTGAGCTGGTCGGAAGTCTCATGCACAAACTCTCCCCGGAACTCATCAACACTATCAGCAGTCTCGGGGTCGACCAGCGATACTCAACACTCGAAAATTATCCAGACTACCTTTGCGGCAAAGCAAAAATCGCCACCAGTTCCACCACTGATCTCGGCGTAGCTGCCACGAAACGTTGCATTCGTGCATGGGGCGGCGATCCCAACCGGATTGGCCTGCTGGTCGCCGCCACCAACACACCCGACCAAATGCTGCCGTGCTTAGCCTCAGAGATCATGGGTAAAACTCACGGACTACTCTCACGAAACCTGCGCACCGTCAGCATGCAGGCGCAAGGTTGTTCAGTGCTACTCAAGTCGATAGAAGTTGCTCAATGGTACCTGGCCGCGAACCCCGGACAACTCGCAATCGTAGTCATGGCCGAATCTCACACGCCATACGTTGCTCCGCTCATGAGTAAAGAGTATTCCGGCTACCGCGAGCTCGTCAGACTCAGAAAGGAGGGCAGAATTGATCCCAGCCAATTCGAACAACAAAGGTTGGATACCACCTTCGTAATCCAATCAATGCTCTTCGGCGACGGCGCGGTCGCACTGCTGGTAGGCAGTGAAGAAGGAAAGCCCGCGTTCGGTCCGATCTCCCACCTGACCAACGATCAGCCAAACGACATGAACCTGCTGACGATGGTCGCCAACAGTTCACATCCCTTCCTCAAAGGAAGGCCGCAGTATTACATGCAGCCGAGCGTTCCCACGCGCGGCGCGCATTACGCAGTCACAACCGTCAAGAACGTTCTGCAACACCCCGATTCACCGGTTTCGAATCTTACTGAAGTCGACGACTGCCTGATCCATACCGGCAGTAAGAAGATTCTCGACGGCGTTTGTTCGCAACTCGATCTGCCGCCCGACTCCGCGAAGGTCCACGGCTCATACCAGGTCCTGCAACGCTACGGCAACTTGTCGAGCGCCTCCACCGGCTTCATGTTGGCGGAAAAGGGTGAATGGTCAGGTCCGGCGATCGTGGTTGGCTTTGGTGTTGGTTTTGCTGCCAGCGCCGGAATAATGAACTTCAACTAAGCACGAGCGTCCTGAAACTCGCGTGCTCTCGTGAGCGTGTTGAGTGTCGAGCCCACTTGTCCGAAGTCAAACGGTTTGCCGATGATGGCGTCGACCAGGTTCTCCTCACCCGACGGCGGCTCCGTAGTTGGACCATAGCCGGTGACGAGCACGATCTTCACGTTGGGCCAACTCCTGCGAATCATCCGCGCGGTTTCCCAGCCGTCGACTTCCGGCATCGCGAGATCAGTAAACACGAAATCAAAAACTCCGTTGCGCATCTTCTGCACTGCTTCATGCCCGCTGCCTGCCAACTCCACCGTGTGATTAACCGCGACCAGCATCTCCGCGAGTGTTTCCCGCACTGGTTCTTCATCGTCTACGACGAGAATGCGGAGACGAGGTATATCAGCGGGCGCTTCAGACGCTTCCTCGGTTGAACTCTCAGCCATGGCTGCCGGCAGATCGATCGTAAACTCCGTGCCCTTGCCAGGTACTGATACAACGCTGATCAAGCCCTCGTGGCGCTCGATAATGCTGTAGCTGACGGACAATCCGAGCCCGGTGCCGTGCGCGCCTTTTGTCGAAAAGAACGGTTCGAAGATCTTTTGCCGCACGTCCTCCGGCATACCCACGCCATCGTCCTTGAACGTGAGTTGCAGCCGGCCGTCGTTGCACCGGCAGGTGATGTAAAGGTTTCCGCCCTTCGGCATCGCATCGACGGCGTTGACGATCATGTTGACGAAGACTTCGCGCAATTCCGAAGCGCTGCCATAGGTGTTGAGCCTGGCGGCAGTGTCGAGTTTGACTTCGTATTCCAGCCCACGCACACGCGCTTCGTTCTGCCAGCGAGTTCTGGTTATCTCGACCGCATCGTTAACCAGGCTGCCAACGTCGACTAGTTCAAACTCCTTCACCGGCGACTTGCGCGCGAACGTTTGAATGCGCCGCACAGTCGCGGCCGCATCTTCGGCGGCGGTTTGAATGATGTCGAGATTTCGGACGAGCGCGGGTTCGGCGACCTGACGTCGGAGCAATTGTGCACGCCCGAGAATCGCGGCGAGAGAATTGTTGAAGTCATGGGCCACGCCCGACGCGAGTTGTCCGAGTGCGCGCAACTTATCAGCACGCGCAGCACGCTCGCGTTCTTCCTTCTGCTCGGTAATGTCGCGCGCGATACCCAGCACGCCGGTGGTCCGCCCGTCAACAACAAGCGGAGAATTGTCTACGCGTGCATAACGAAGTTGCCCTTCACGCGAGAAATAGCGCATCTCGTAGGTTTGCGGCAGTCCCATTAACGCAGCATCAAGTTTTTCTCTTACCAGATCGCGATCGCCTTCATACACCATGCTGAGCAGCGGGCGGCCGATGAAGTTGTTACGTTGAAAACCGAGACCTTTCAGCGTTGCCGTGTTGCACCACTTGAAGTTGCCGTTCGTATCGACTGCGTAAATCGACTCGCGCGCGCTCTCGAGAATATTTGTGAGCAACGACTGATGCTCGCGCGCAACCGCCTGTACCTTGCGCAGATCGGAAAGATCGCGCGCGGTGCAAACTACGCCTTGCGCTTTGTCGTTGTCGTCAAGCACCGGCTCGACCGTTACGAGCAACGGCCGGTTCAGACGCGTCGGAGTGATTTCTATCGTCACGCTGCGTCCTGTTTCGAGCGCTTTCTCGACCACGCACGTTTCGTCTTTTTCATCACTCGTTCGCAGGATGTCGCAACATTGCCGTCCCAGCAGCAGCCGTGGATGAACTGCTTCCATCGTGGCCCCGGCGCGGTTCACGCGACTCAACACGCCGCCGCGATTGAAGATGAAGATGCCGTCAGACATCGCATCGAAAGTCGTTTCCCATTCAGTTTTCCCGCGCGCGACCATCTCAAACAGCTCAGCTTGGGCAATGCCAATGGCGAGGCGTTCTGCGAGTGCTTCCACGAGCGCGACTTCATCTTCGGTCCACAGTCGCTTTCGATCGGTTTGGTGAATTGAGAGAACACCGCGAAACTGTCCCTTGACGATCAGGGGATAGTTAATCTGTGAACGGATACCCAGCCTCTCTGCATAATCACGCACGTAATTATTAAACACCGTAGAGGCATCTTCAGGATTGAGAGAGTCGTCGACAATGATCGACTTGCTCGAGCTCGCGAGCCGCCGGCTAATCGGATTATCGGAGGCTACGGGGACGTGGCTGGCGCTTTTAACATCGGGCGCGAGATATTCGTGCTCCAGCGCGTCCACACCTTCGTTGCTCGACAGGGACAGGTGAACTCTCGACGCGTCGAGCGCCTTACCCAATTCAACTGTGGCCGTGCGCAGAACGTCCGGCAAACTCAACGAAGCGCGAATCGCCATCGTAAGGCGATTGACGAGGGCTTCACGGATCGAGGTGGTCTCAGCCTTTTGATATAGCTGCGCCTGCTTGATGGCAATGCCCGTCTGATCGGCGACAGCTTTGGCCAGAGCAATGTCAGCTTCACTCCACTGGCGAATCTCTCGAGTCGTCGAGAGTGAAAACGCCGCCGGCACATCATCACCCACGCGAATCGCGACGTACATGATCGATTTCACGTCTAATTTCGACAGGATGTTCTCGTAGAAATCTGTGATGCGCGGGTCGTTGGCGGCATCCGGGAATGGCAAAACTCCCACCTTGTCGAGGGCTGTAATCAGAGTTTGCACGTGAGCGAGCGGGAAGTCGGCGCCCGCCGGCTGCACACCTTCAATGTGAAACTCAGCGACGTTAGTCGCACACTTCGCGCGATCATCTCTCATGAACAGCGAACAGCGATCTACGGCAAGGTACGAGCCCAACTCTCGCACCGCAGTCTGATAAATCTCATGACTATCAAGTGAGCAGCGGATCGCCTGAGAAATGCGATGCGTCATCGCTTCGCGCTGCGCCTGTTGGGCCAGGAACGCCTGGCTCTCGCGCAACGCTTCCTCTGAATGCTTGCGCTCAGTCAGGTCGCGTGCGATTCCTGTTACGCCGACCGGTTTGCCGTTACTGATAATCAGACGCGTACTGACTTCAAGACGAATTCGCCGTCCCTGTTTTGAGATGATCTCGATCTCATAAACAGTCGATACACCTTCACTCGCCTTGCGTGCAATCATCTCACGCGCCAGGCTCAGATACTCCGGAGCAATAACATCGGAGACGTTCATCGTCGCTACTTCTTCACGAGTGTAGCCGGTGATGCGCTCGCCGCTTCGATTGAGTGACGTGAAATTGCCCTGAAGATCGTGTGTGTAGATGATGTCGTTCGCGTTCTCGAAAAGTTCGCGATAGCGTTCCTCATTTTCCCTGATGGAAGCTTCAGCTCTGCGGTTTTCAGTGACATCCGTCGCAACGCCGATCACGCCCAACACGTTGTCGTGTTCATCGGTGAGTGGTGAGTAACGGACGTCGAATACCAGGTCGCCAATGCTTACTGACGAAGCAAACGATTCACCTTTCAATGCGCGCCTGATATTTGCGCAGACCTCCGGCGAATCCTCATAAACGTCAAACACCGACGCGCCTACGAGTTCACCCGGCTGAAGCGAAAGACTCTTCAATCCCTCGCCCTCGCTGAGAGTGAAGATGCCGTTCTTATCGGTCGCAAACAGGATCAGCGACGCGCTTCCGACCACAGTTCGCAAACGCTTCTCTGCTTTTCGAAGCGCTTCACGCGCATGCTTCTTTTCAGTGATGTC
The DNA here is from genome assembly GCA_036280855.1 of Pyrinomonadaceae bacterium. Lineage (GTDB taxonomy): Bacteria > Acidobacteriota > Blastocatellia > Pyrinomonadales > Pyrinomonadaceae > PSRF01. The sequence continues at coordinate 5,979 of DASUPZ010000128.1, forward strand.
TCTGAAAACTGCAAGCACCGCCGACTTGCCTTCGGAACTAAAAGGCAGACCCGTGACTTCAACGTCGAGCTGTCTTCCATCGAGGCGAAGACATTTTTGTTCGGCGAGCGTGGTGGGCTTTTGAAAGTTTTGAATGTAGTCGATCTGCTCTCGCACGTGATCGTGGTAGTCAGGATGGACCACGTCGAGAATCGATTTACCGAGCAACTCGCGGGAGCTCGAGGCGCCCCACAGCTCAACCGCGGCCGGATTGACGTAAATAAACTTGCCTTCACGATGAACGACGATCGCATCCGGCGAGAGCTCAACCAGGCTGCGATAGCGTTCCTCGCTTTCCTTTAACTGTTTCTCAATGCGATGACGTTCGACCAGCCGCGCGACCTTTACCAGCAACTCTTCATTTCGAAACGGAAGATCGAGGTAGTCGTCGGCGCCGGCGTTAAGACCCTCGATACCCTCGTCGGCTGACGTTCGCAAACCGCTGATCAGCAGCACCGGAACGTGCGCGGTGCGAGGGTACTCCTTCAGCCGCCGGCAGAGCTCGAGGCCGCCGACAACGGGCATCACGACGTCGCTGACCACGATGTGGGGTTCGAATGAGAGGGCGAGATCGATGGCTTCGGCGCCGTCGGTGGCGGTTGAGACCTCGTAACCGTCAAGTTCCAGAAGGTCGACAAGCAGATCGCGGATTTTCCGATCGTCATCGACGATCAGTACTCGGCCCCGCTCTGAGGTGCTGCTGGTCATCTATCGGTTTCGGACGTTTTGAGTAAGAAAACCTCGAGAGGAACAAATTTGGAAGGTGCGGAGTTTCTTACGTTTAGCCCGGCAGACACACGGGCCGAAAGAGTATAACAGGTTTAACGCATGTTGACCACGGATTACACGGATCCTTGGAGTGCGGCGGCCTGGCGCCGCTTTAGTACTCGATCAGGACCTTC
>DASUPZ010000129.1:0-2854 GCA_036280855.1 Pyrinomonadaceae bacterium
ACAATCGCATCCGCGGGTTTGTTTTTGCTGGCCGCCGCGATGCTGAACCACATGACGCTACTGCTGTCGCCGGTGGCGCTCGCGTGCGTTCTGCTTTACTCTCTGACCAAGCGTTGGACCAAGTTTTCCCATCTCGTACTAGGCGCCTGTCTTTCTATTGCGCCCACGGGCGCATGGATTGCCGTGCGCGGCGAGATTGGCAGCCCGGTGCCGTTGCTGTTGTCGCTCGTGGTCCTGCTCTGGACCGCGGGATTCGATGTGCTGTACGCATGCCAGGACTACGACTTCGATCGTAGCGAAGGTTTGAAATCGATCCCGGCGCGTTTCGGCATCAGTCGCGCGCTCTGGATCGCCCGCGCGCTCCACGCGGCTGCGTTCCTGGCACTGGTCGGGCTGTTTGTCGTCACTCAACTTGGACCACTTGCGTTTGCGGGCGTCATCGCAACCGGCGCGCTACTTGTTTACCAGCATCGATTAGTACGCGCTGACGATCTCGGACGCCTGAATGCTGCGTTCTTTACCACCAACGCGTTTGTAAGCGTCATACTGCTGGTAACCTTCGGCAGCGCGGTTTTCCTGCATCAATAAAGACGAGTATGGAAATGAATTTTTCACACGACGAGAAACTTAACGAAATCGCAACCCGCGTGGCGGCGGGTGAACGATTGTCGTTCGAAGATGGCGTCGCACTTTACGCGACTGACGATCTCCCCGCACTCGGCAAACTGGCGAACACCGTGCGGCGACGAAGACACGGTCGCACCACTTACTTCAACGTCAATCGCCATCTCAACCCAACAAATATCTGTTACGCAGATTGCAAGTTTTGCGGTTTCTTCCGCACACCGCGGCAGCCCGATGCTTACACCCACAATATCGACGACAGTTTGAAAGTCGCCGCCCAGGCCGTCGCCGAAGGCGCAACCGAGTTGCACATCACCGGCGGATTAAATACGAAACTTCCTTTCAGTTACTTCACTGATTTGCTCTCGTCGTTGAAGCGCGAATACCCGCAGCTACACCTCAAAGCATTTACGATGGTGGAGTTTGATCACTTCGCACACTTCTACAAAATGAGCGATGAAGACGTGATTCAACAGCTCATCGACGCGGGTCTTGATTCATGCCCCGGCGGCGGCGCCGAGATCTTTCGCGAGCCGACACGTTCTATGATCTGTGCGCATAAGTGCAACGCGGACCGCTGGATGGAACTTCAGGGAAAAGTTCACGCCGCAGGTTTGAAAACCAATGCGACGATGCTCTACGGGCACATTGAGTCGATCGAGGATCGTGTGGATCATCTCGTGCGATTGCGGGAGCAACAGGAAAAATCGGGCGGCTTTCAATGTTTCATCCCGCTCGCGTTTTACCCGCCTGACACGCAACTCGCGCATCTGCCTGGTCCAAGCGGTGTCGACTCATTGAAGACGATGGCCGTTTCGCGTTTGATGCTCGACAACTTCGATCACATCAAAGCCTACTGGGTCATGCTCGGAAAACGTCTGGCACAGGTAGCGTTGCATTACGGCGCAAACGACATCGACGGCACGATCACCGAAGGCGGAGAGCTGACCACCAGCTACTCCGTCGAAGCAAACAACGAGGTGAGGATGACTAAGACGGAGCTCATCGGCCTCATTGAAGATGCCGGTTATGAAGCAGTCGAACGTGATACCGTCTACAACAGAATCGAAGCAATAACGACATGACAGAAAAGATTACACTCGCACATTCGCCAGACTCCGACGACGCATTCATGTTCTACGGGCTGGCGACCCACAAACTCGACACCGGCGGACTTCAATTCGAACATCTGCTCAAAGACATTCAGACGTTGAACGAAGAAGCGATGCGTGGAACGTATGACGTGACCGCGATCAGTTTCCACGCTTACGCTTACATTCACGACAAGTACGCATTGCTTCCGCACGGTGCATCGATTGGCGATAACTACGGTCCGATCGTCGTTTCGCGTGAGCCGGCCACACCAGCAGACATCCCAAACCTGAAGATCGCGATCCCGGGAAAGTTGACCAGCGCCTTTCTCGCGCTGCAGATCTTCAATTCCGAATTCGAGTATGAAGTGGTTCCGTTCGACAAGATTATCGACGCCGTGCAAGCCGGGACTTGCGACGCCGGCCTGCTGATCCACGAAGGCCAGTTGTTTTACGAGTCGAAGGGATTGCACAAAGTTCTTGATCTCGGGGAGTGGTGGCACAGGGAGCACGGGCTGCCCCTGCCGATGGGCGGCAACGCCATCCGGCGAGATCTGGGGGACGACCGGATCCGGGAGGTCTCGCGGCTGCTGCGCCAGAGTATCGACTACTCGCTGACGCACCGGGAAGACGCCCTCCAGTACGCGATGCAGTTTGCGAGGGACATGGAGCCGGAGCTGGCGGATCGATTTGTCGGAATGTGGGTGAACGAGCTGACCCTGGATTACACTGATCGAGGCCGTGAAGCGGTCAGGCTGCTCCTGGACGAGGGTTACCGGAAAAAAATCATTCCAAATCCGGTACAAATCGAATTTGTCGCTTAGAATACGAAACACGGATGACGCGGAAAAAATTCGGATTTAAATCCGTGTAATCCGCGGACTTTTTACCGTTAATTTACGGGTTTGTGGGATTATTCCCAAAGCTGGGGTGTGCGCGGTGATTTTTTTAGTAGCCCCGCCCAGAAGGGGCTAACTGATCACCGCGCACATCATCGACCTCAGACCACGTAAAACCAAGCTCCTCCCAAAGCTTGGTTTATCGCCCGCGCCGTGTAAGCAACGCCGCCGCTCGGCGTCACGTCTGCGCTCCCGCGCCGTAAAGCTCCACGGTTTTTGGACGAGTGCCTGTTGCCGACA
>DASUPZ010000130.1:0-5468 GCA_036280855.1 Pyrinomonadaceae bacterium
TTGGCCGTCTTCACTCGAATCTCTTCGACGCGCTCGGTGGCCAGTCGATAACCTTTGCCGTACTTATAAGCAAGCGGTCGAGCAGGATCGTCAAACGTTTCCATGTAGACGTCTGAGAGATCCGCGGCATTGTCAGTACTCACCCAGCCGCCATTTTCGTTATGTCCTACGTACGGAAACGGAAAACCGAAGCGTGTGTAGCCGGTGAAGTTCCAGCCTTCATCACTGTGAACGTGACCTTCGTAAACCTGGCCGGAACCAAAGAACGGCAGGTGAGGATTGATGAAAAGCATCGCGTTGCCGGTCGCGCTTCTTGATGGACCAATCACCCATCCATTCGATCCAGTGTGTTCTTTGAGATCGTTCTCGATGTGAGCAGTTTGAAGTTTGATTCGACGCAGGCCTGGATCACGTGAAAAACCGTTCTGGTAGTAGTTATAACGAATAAAAGCGAGCGTGTACCAGGGTTCGATCTTCGTCAGCAGACGCGGGCGCACTTCGGGATGACGTTCGAGATAGTAGTTGAAGCCGGCGGCGAAGGCGTCGCACAAAGAACGCATGTGCCTGTCGAGCCGCGCGTATTCTTCGCGAGCTAACCGCGGGATTTCGAGTGCGCGGTTGCGTCGATCTTCGTCCAGCATTCGCTCGCCGTAAAGTTCGGAAGCTCGGCCCACGGCGTGAATGAAATTTTCTTCGACGCGCCAGAAATTATCTTCCGCCTGTGCGTAAGCGAAGCCGAAGACCGTGCTCGCGTCGGTGCGGCCAAAGACGTGAGGCACGCCGTAGGTATCGCGATAGATTGTTACGTTGCGAGCGAGTGGGTTTGCAGATGCGTATGCATGATAGAAGAACAGGGCCACCAGCATCATCAATATGAACCGCATAGTGGTGAGGATGATGCCACAAAGAAGCACAAAAGGCACAAAATATGTTCGCGAGATCCTTTGTGCTTCCTGTGCCTCTTTGTGGCTCGCGTAGTCGCGGCTTAGTGGGATGAGAGCGGCGGCATTTGCAGTTCAAACGACTGCGGATTCTCCCCGATGATCGCGGCTGCGAAGAATATCGGCACGTAAAAAACGCTTTCGGACCTAAACGTCTCGTCCAGCTTGCTGCGCTCGGCGGTAAGTGCGCAGATGCTGCATTGTTTGTTCTGATCGTTGAGGACGACTTTCAACTCACGCGAGACCTTCTGTGCACCCCGATTGTACGAGAGCACCGCGAGTGCTTCCTTCATTGGATCACCCTTGAATACCTCCATACTGTCGGCGATGTAGCGTGCGGCAGCATCGGCAGATTTTCCAACGTCCAACAAGTCTTGCGCTGAGAGTCCGAGGCGTTGCCCCGTCTCAGGAAGAAACTGAAACATCCCTACAGCGCCCACCGGTTTTGAAGATGGAATATTGACGTATTCAGATTCAATGAAGGGCAGATATAGGCCGAAAATCGGAGAGATCTGGCGCCCTCTGAATGTGGCATTAATCAATGCCGCCTGGGCCTGTGCACGCTCCAGGACCACTCGCAAATCAGTTTTTCCGGCAGGCGCGCCTATGCGCTCGGCGTATCGAGTGACTGCCTTTTGAATGTCAGCTTCAAAAGCCTGAGTAAACTCATAGTCCTTACCCGACATCTCTCGCGCAATCCGGCGCGCCTGTGTCCCCACAAACTCAAGCCGCTCGGCGCGCGACATGTCTTTATAAACCTTCGTCTGCGCCTCTATGCCATCTGTAATCAAGAAAATGGCGGCGAATAGCATCAACGATCGAATCCTCATCTGTTTATCTCCTGACGTTTGTTCACCCTGCAATCCGTGTTTTTTTCCGCGTTCATCCGTGTCCCTGTCTTATTAGCGAGAAACGCACCCTGAAACTGTTCATCCACACTCAAAAAAATTTTCGACACTAATGATGCTAGAATTTTGCCGCAATGAAAACGCTCGCGGCTGACAACCTGACCGGACTGCTTGTCGAATGGCGTGACGGAGACAAAGCCGCGCTCGACCGGTTGATGCCGCTGGTCTACGACGAGCTGCGACGCATTGCGCATCGATACGTTCAGCATGAACGCGACGGTCACACGTTACAGACGAGTGCTCTCGTCAATGAAGCCTATCTTCGTTTTGCGGGTCAACGCAAAGTCGACTGGCAAAATCGTGCGCACTTCTTCGCCGTAACAGCGCAGGTGATGCGTCACATTTTGATCGACTACGCGCGGCGCCGGCGGTACGCCAAACACGGAGGTGAAGTCCGCCAGGTTCCGATTGAAGACGCCGCTGAGATGTCGTTGCAACGTGCTGGCGAGTTGATTGCGCTCGAAGAAGCTCTTGATGAACTGGCGAAACTCGATGCACGCAAGAGCCAGGTGGTAGAGCTGCGTTACTTTGGTGGACTAAGTCTCGAAGAAACGGCAGAGGTGTTGGAGATTTCACTCATGACTGTGCGTCGCGATTGGCGCGCCGCCAAAGCGTGGCTGTATCGAAGGATCAAGCATGACTCCTGAACGTTGGCAACAGGTTGAAGCAGTGTTGCAGGAGGCGCTCGATCGCCCGCCGCTCGAGCGCGCCTCGTTTCTGGACCACGCGTGCGCCGGCGATCAGGAGTTGAAAGAAGAAGCTTCTTCACTGATCGCCGCTTACGATGAAGCAGGCGCCTTTATCGAGCAACCGGCGATGGCCCAGGACGCACACGTGTTGCTCGGCGTGGACTCGGATGCAAACCGTGGGCGGCAAATCGGTCCTTACAGGATCATTGATCGGCTTGGCGCGGGCGGAATGGCGGAAGTCTACCTGGCCCAGGACACGCGGCTGAACCGGCTCGTCGCATTGAAACTTTTGCCGGCGTACTTCGCTTCTGACGACGCGCGTCTTCGCCGTTTTCAAAGTGAAGCACGCGCGGCGTCTGCCTTAAATCATCCAAACATACTCACGATTCATGAAGTGGGCGAAAGTGATGGCGAGTACTTCATCGCCACTGAGTTTATCGACGGGCAAACGATTCGTGAGTTGATCAAGACACAGGCGTTGTCTATCGAAGATGTTTTGGACAGCGTGGAGCAGGTGGCTTCAGCGTTGGCCGTTGCGCACGCGGCCGGCATCGTTCATCGCGACATCAAGCCGGAAAACATCATGCGCCGCCCTGATGGCCTCGTGAAAATACTCGACTTCGGCATCGCTAAACTGTCGGAGTCCGCTGAGGATCTGAAGGCTGGTTTCAGAACACAGACCGAGATGGGTTTGGTGATGGGAACGGTCAACTACATGTCGCCCGAACAGGCGCGCGGGCTTGTGGTTGATGAACGCACGGATATCTGGAGTCTCGGCGTGGTGCTTTATGAAATGGTTGCGGGTCGACTGCCGTTCAGTGGAGACACACGCGCGGACACGATCGTTGCGATTCTGGATCGCGAACCGGCGCCGTTGGCTGAAGCGCCCTTGCAGTCGATCGTTAACAAATGTTTGAGCAAAGAGGTGAGTGGACGTTACAGCACGGCTAATGAACTGCTTGCTGACTTGAAGCGCGCCAGGGAGCAACTCAACAACGTCGATGCTCAAAGCAACAATCGTGAGCACCATCCGTCGCGTTTTGTATGGCCCATGATTGGCGTCTTGGTCCTGCTTGTCGCTGCGGTAGTCGGAGCGTTTGTTTATAACCGATCACCTGGTACATCGGCTCCGCCGGAAGCGACAGCCGCGCCGGCCAAACTTTATGCGCAGATGAGCGAGCGTGAACGATTGGATTTCGTTGCGGCACAGGAGCAGCGCATTTCAGCGATGATGGGCGACCGTCCGGTGAAGCTGAACGACGATGCAGTGCGTACTATCAAGACGTACGTCGATCGCTACGCCAGTCGTATTGATGGACCACCGGGTTCGGATGAGGGAAGCACGAAGGCCATCTATGAACGCGCGCAGCCGTACGTGCCGTTGATTGCTCGCTCATTCGCGGCCCGCAAAGTTCCGATCATCATCGGCATCTATCTGCCGGCGATTGAATCCGCATATCAGCCTTGCGCTGAAAGTGATCTTGGTGCAAAGGGGCTGTTTCAGCTCATGCCGCAGACGGCGCGAAACTACGGCGTCGCTCGTGGAGACATGTGTAACGAGGAAAAGATGACGCCTGCCGCCGCCCACTTCGTTGCAGATCACATGGCTGAGCTCGGGGAGGATGCTGAGAGTATTACTCTCGTGCTGGTGAGCTACAACCGCGGCGCTCAATCGGTGCGCGACATTTTGCGGCAGCTCAGAGGCACAGAGAATTACGAAAGAAATTTCTGGACGCTGCTTGCTAATCGGGAAAAACTTGATGAGGCGTTTCGACGGGAAACCGCCGGGTACGTGCCGAGTTTCTTCGCCGCGGCGATCATTGGAGAGAATCCCGAGACCTTTGGATTAAACACGCCGCCACTTTCAAGCCTGGCCGCGGATTAACGCGGATTGAAAACACGGATTTTAGTTCCGCGCCGCTTGAAAGTATTTTTCGTTGTCGAACTTCTCGGCGAAATACCCGGTGCGCCATTTCGGGTTGGCTCTGTCCAGCAAAAGGCCTTCGGCGGCTCCGATGGGATAGAAGGCGACTCTTTTATACTCCTCGAGTTTTAGTGTCGAGAGTTCGTGGACTATGCCTTTCCGGACTTGATCGGCGACGGCTGCGAACGTCGTAAAGTCTTTCAACTCCCGGAACGCACGACTCGGTTGATATTTCGTCGCGGCCCAATGTGCAACGCGATCCTCGGTGTATCTCGATATACCTTCTTTCCATAATTGAAATGAGAGGTACTTGTACTCGTCAGTCTTCAACATCTTCTTGAGCGCCTGACGCGCCTCGAGGTACGACGCAAGCCTGGAAGAGAAGAGTTCCGGAGTCCTGGCATCCATAGCTTCGAGAAGCAGCCGGGTGAGGATTGACACCTGTCTGCTCACATCGGGCGACTCGTAAGGAAATGGATAGTTGAGCATCCACATACCCGTTTGGTCTCCGCCGGAAAGATTCAGCGCTTCAGTGTCTTTGAAGAAGTTAGGTTGAAAATCCTGCAATTGATGGAAGTGCTCGTGCATCAACGTAATGACCCACGGTGTTGAAGTTTTACTGGCCGTATTCTCCGCCTGTCCGATGACGATAGTTGAAATTCCACCGACTGCGGGAAACGTGGCGAGCAGGGTCGTCGAAAACTTCCGGTCGCGATAATAGACTTCACTTTTCAACAAAGGGTCATATCCGAGAGACGTAAAATCTTCCGTAGCTTGCGGGTGCCTGATTAGAAATTCTTTCTGCGGAGTGACCAGCAAGACTGCAATGGGTGCTTTACTCCAGCCGGCCCAAAGCTCGTCTCCCAACGCTTCACTCAGCTTGAATGCTTCGGCCAGTCGTACCCGATCAACTTCACGCAACGCCGGCTTTTCCTGACTGAAAGCGCTACCGCCTGCAACCAGAACGATAAAGCCCAACGCCAGTATGTTTATCCTTATCTTCATG
>DASUPZ010000131.1:0-8580 GCA_036280855.1 Pyrinomonadaceae bacterium
AACTCAGAAGGTGATCAACGACTCGCGTCTGGATGCTTCACCACTTGTTACCGAATTCATACGTCTTAATTACGCGCGCGCTTCGGGCACACTGGCCCAGGCGGCAGGTTCAACCGGCGCTTTCTCCGGTGGTTCGACGAACCTTAGTTTTAGCGGCGGCGCCGGTGGTGATGCGACCGGCGGCGGCGGCGATCAGGGTTTGCTTCCGATCATCTCGCGCAGGCTTTCGCGACGTGGTTCGATCGAAGTCGACGGACGCAGCAACACGCTGATCATCACGGACGTGAAAGAAAATATCGACGCGGTTCGTCAGCTCGTCGCGATCCTGGACCAGCCGGAACCGCAAGTTGAGATCGAAACGCGCATCGTCATCGCGCAACGTAACTTCAGCCGCGACCTCGGCGCACAGCTTTCACTCGGTGTTATAAATGCCGGTCGTGGTGCGCTGGGCAATATCACGACGTTGCCGTCTACCAGCGGGACCGGCGGTGGCGATGGTGGCGGTGGCGGTGGTGGTGGTGGTGGTGAGGGCGCTGTGAGGACCGGTCCAAATCCGTTTGGTGTTTTCGGCGGTTTGGACGGTACGAACCAGCCGATTCCTTCGCTCGCGGCTGCCGCGGCGAGCACGGTGATTGGTTTAACTACCGGACTGATTGGTTCAGCTCAAATCAGCGCGCTGATCACCCTCGCGGAATCGCGAGGACAGGCGAAGACAGTTGCTACTCCTCGTGTGACGGCGCTTAACAATCGTCCCGCACAGATCGAAAGTGGTTCGCAGATCCCGGTGCAAACAACACAGTCTGCCAGTGGTACGGCGGTAGTTACGACAACGTTCGTGTCAGTGCCTCTGCGTCTTTCAATCACACCGCAGATCACGGATGCGGGCACGGTTGTGTTGCGAGTCACGATCGAAAACAACACCATCAACACGGGTATCGCAGTTGGTGGCGTTCCAGGTATCGATACGCAGCGCATGCAGTCGGAAGTGCTGGTTCCGGATGGTGGCACCACTGTGATGGGCGGCGTCCTTGCCGACACCGAAGGCGAAGCGCAACAGCGCACGCCCGGACTCGCTTCCATTCCGATCCTCGGCAATCTCTTCAAGAGAAAACTGACGACACGACAGAACAGTGAGATCCTCTTCTTCATCACACCGCACATCTATCGTCCTGACTACCAGGGCCGGCCGACGGCGGGAACAGTGACAAACGGTCAGCGTTCGCTCACGATTCCACAGCCTGTGCCGCTTGGCAATCCGCCGAGCAACACGCCGACCCCGACTCAGTTGCAACAACCTCAGACGCAACCGACCACACCTTCAAATCAGCAGCCGCAGTTGTTGCCGGCGCCTTTGCCGAATAGTCCAGCAGGTACGAACACGGCAAGGCCGGGCACTCTCAGCGGTCAACGTCCGTAACTGGAGGGCCACATGTTCAAGGACTTGCTTGAGAGCATTATCGAACGCACCGAGGGAAGCCTCGGTGCGCTGATAATGGGAACAGATGGCATCGCCGTTGAGAAAGTGCTTGGCGAAGCCGGTATGGATGCAAATCTCGACGTCGCCGCGGCTGAGTTTACTTCGCTCGTGCGCAGTGCTCAGCGAGCAGGGAATGACACCGGGCTCGGTGGATTGCGAGAGCTCGTGATCTCGCTTGAAGGTGCGGTGATGTTGATGCGACTGTTGAGTCGTGACTACTTCGTCGTGCTGGCGCTGAACTCGCACGGGAATATCGGGCGCGGGCGTTTCGAGTTGCGCAAAGCTGAGCTAATGCTTGCCAAAGAGTTCGCTGTCTAATCTTGTTAATCCTGTAAATCCTGAAATCCTGTCTAAGGCTCTATCTGCGAAATCACGGCAGTTTGATGTATGGCATGCCGCGCAGGATGATGCGCTGGCGGCGTGCGACGCGGCGTGGATTCACTTGCGGATTGAACACGGTGCGCGGGTTTGGAATCATCGCCGAAAGATACGCAGCCTCATTGACGCTCAACGCTGACGCCGGCTTGCGAAAGTAACGCTGCGCTGCAGCTTCCGCACCGTAAATTCCGTCTCCCCATTCAATTACATTCAAATAAATCTCCAGGATGCGTCGCTTCGTCAGTGTGCGTTCCATCATGAACGTCAGCACTGCTTCCTGACCTTTGCGGAAGAACGAGCGTTGTGACGACAGGTAAAGATTCTTTGCGAGTTGCTGGCTTATCGTTGAGCCGCCGCGCCTGAACTCCGGCAGACTGGGAAGCCAATCATCGTCTTCACCTTCCGCTTTCGCCGCGCGTGCAGCTTCTCTCTGCGCCTGTTCGTAGGCCTTCTGGATTGCCTCATAATCGAAGCCACCGTGCACGAAGAAATTCGTGTCTTCACCCGCGAGCACAGCGCGCTGCAAGTTCAGCGAGATCTTTTCGAGGGGCACCCAGGTCTGTTCGCGTCTCGGTTGCTGGCCTTTCGCTTTTGCCTCGCGGATACGCGTGTCGATCAACGACGTCGAGGATGGGTTGCTGCTGCGGAGTAACCAGATGCGTCCGAACATGATCGCTTCATAAGCGATCATTCCGAGCACCACGCCCAGTATTACCAGAAAAAGCGTCCGAAAGAGTTTTCGTATCATCTTCAGGCGAATCGGCGTGTAGCGGCGCGGGATTCAAACACCCCTTTAACCATTCGAATCGTGTTGCAGTGAATTTCAACAGTATCGTTGATGTCTTTGCCGTAGCCGCCGGACATGACTGTGACCACCGGCACCTCGCGTTCATAACACTCGCGCAACACGTAAGCGTCTCGCTCGCGCAGGCCATCGATCGAAACCTTCAGGCGTCCGAGTTTATCGCCTGAATAAGGATCGGCGCCTGCGAGATAGAAAACTATGTCCGGTTCGTGTGTGAAAACGCGTGGCAGGTGTTGCGCGAGCGACTCGAGATACTCGGCGTCAGATGTTCCGTCGGGCAGCTCGACGTCGAGTGTAGATTGTGCTTTGAAAAGGGGATAGTTATTCGCGCCGTGCATTGAGAACGTAAATGTGTCCGCGTCGCCGGCGAAGATAGTTGCAGTGCCGTTGCCCTGGTGCACGTCGCAGTCGACTATGGCCGCACGTTCTAAAAGTTTCTTTGCGCGAAGCGAACGAATCGCGATCGCGACGTCGTTGAGCACGCAGAATCCCTCGCCGCGATCGGCAAAAGAATGGTGCGTGCCGCCCGCGAGGTTCGAGCCGTAGCCACAGTCGAGCGCCGTGTGTGCAGCGGCAATTGTGCCGCCGGTCGCGTAGAACGATCTGCGGACGAGCGACTCAGACCAGGGAAGTCCAAGACGTCTGATTTCCTTGGGAGTGAGCTGACCGTTGCAGAGACGTGAGACGTAGTCTTCTGTGTGGACAAGCAACACGTCTTCGAGCGCTGCCGGCGACGGCTCGACGATCTCCGCCGGCTGCAAAGTGCCTTCGGCGATTAGGCGATCGCGAACGAGTTCAAACTTGCGAATCGGGAAGATGTGACCCTGGCCGATGTCGGCATAGTAACGGGGTGTGTAAAAGACTTGCATGCCGTTCAGAAGGGGAATATTAACCGCGGATGACACGGATTAAAAGCGGATCTTGCCCTTACTCGCAGTTGGGAGTAGAATCCAGAATGGATGGGGACAAAGCCTCGATACCGGCCCAACAAACTCGGTCGAAAACTTCTTCACATCAGAAACGCCTTGGGTCTGTCGCAATCGGAAATGATCCGGAGGCTCGGGCTGGAGGGATTAACTTCCGCGGCGAGAGTGTCGGAATGGGAGTCGGGCATTAGGGAGCCAACGCTTCCGACGCTGCTCGCGTACGGCAATGTAGCGCGTGTTCATCTCGAGGCCATCGTCGACGACGACGCAATTCTTCCTGACAAACTTCCCGGCAGTTTCGACTATCGCCGGTCCAAAAAAATCTTCAAAACCGAAAATCAACCTTGACTAACTTCGCACTTGGGAGTACCATCCGGCTCGACCTCTTCTCAAGTGGGAGTAAAAATGAATCGAAAAAAACGCACAACATATCAAGTGGTAGTCTCACTGGAACCATTACCCTCAGACTCCGAACGCAGGATATACGCTCTTAAGCTGGGTTTCAGGACCTCGGGAAAGACGGATAGCCGGTCCTATTACTTGCGGCTGGACTTTCGCGTGATACCGCGGTAGTTGACATTGCCGGGAAGTCTGCGGGGCAGCTCGAGCTCGTCGTCGACGATGTCTTCGAGGTGAACGCTGGCGGCGCGTGCATAGGCGAGCAGGGTAATGAGGTTCGGCTCGCGCTTGTCTTGTTCATACTCTGAAATCCGGCCGTAGTGCATGGTGTCGCTGAATCCGAGTCGCTCCAGCATTTGTGTCTGCGACAGGCCCAGGCGGGTACGGATTTGCAGGAGTTTTTCAGCCAGTCGCATAGGCCGTGGACGCGGATTGCCCATCAGAAGTTTCCTCCTGATCGGCCTTCACTCGCAGTTGGGAGTAATCTGCGTTCGCCTTTATCTTTCGCCGTGAGTATGAACCTTCCATGCTCAACGGCGATGCTCATCACTCGTTAGTGTAGGATGTTGAGCCGCGCATGTTGCCGTTGCTGAGTTGTCAAAGACGCGTGCATCCTAAAACGACTGGATGCCGGACGTAAATAGAAAAATTTTGTTTGGGCCACAGACCTGCGGGATCTGTGGCCCAATTCAGACTTACCTGGCTACGAACAAATCGGTCTCAACTACCATTACTGGAATGCCGTCGAGTGTGTCCGGAATAAACGGTTTCTGCGGGGCATCCTTGTTGACGTAAATCACGATCGAGGCCTCGCCGTCAGCCCTGCCTGAGGCGCCGATGCCGGCGCCCATGACGCCTGGGGTGACCATGATGTTTGCACGATGCGTCTCGAGCACTGCCAGAGCGCGATTAGATGCTTGTTCTGGAAGTATCGGCATGACGTTTTCAAGTCCTGGTATAAATGGCCGGCGGCCGTTATCTGATGATGTGGTTGGAGCAGCACCGCCGCCACCACCGCCACCGAAGCTGAGAGTGCGGCCGAGCGTTGCGCTGAGTCGAGTCAACACCAGCCCGATCGGATTAGCAATCGTGGCCGAGCTGCTGCCGGCAAACAGTAGTCCAACGGGACTGTGGGAAGCGTTATTCGTCACGATCAACGAACCGGAATCGCCACCAGCGCTGAACGTTCCTGGAGTGATGACGATCTGACCGGTGAACGCGACGGTGAACTTCCTGCCACCACCGCACTCGGTCGTATACTGAACATTCACGCTCGTGTTAACAGAGCTGATCGATCCAGTCGTGAAGCCGGTGGTTCGTCCGCTTTTTGCGACTGACAGGCCGACGGTAGGAGCAGCGAGGGTGCTGCTTGGCACGCCGATGTCTTCGATAAAGCCTGACGAATCCATCTGACCCGTCCTCAGTTGCGCGATCGCCGCGTCGACGTTTGAGGTACCGAGGTTTGGAGAGCCCGTGAAGTCCGCCACGACGGTGGAGATGTTGCAGTTACTATCGATCAATCCGGGTTGAGAAACGTCTTCGCCTGCAACGGCGCGATTGCCGCGTGCAAGCACGTGATTGTTGCTAAGAATATATTGGGTGGTTCCGTCGGTGAGCAGTGCGCCGAGCGTTCCGCTGCAGCAGAACCGACGTGTTGAATCGAGGACGTTTCCGCCTGAGACGCCGAACCGCAGGTTTCTTACGCGATGATTTGGACCACCATCCGCTAAACCCGACGGCAACAGCGCGCCGAATATTCCCACGCTAGCTACGAGGGCACATACCAGAAGTCTTTTGGCTCCAGACATAGAGGGTCTCCTTTTTGTTGTTAGAACAACCTTGGTGATGCAGAGAACGCCGCGGCTACTGGTGCGATATTCGGTTGTAGATAAAAATAAAGCGCCCAACCCGGCGGACGAGGGGCTTCATTCTTACGCGGGACGCTTGGAAATGTCAACATTTTGATCCACAGAATGGCCAAGTTTTTCCACAGAATCGTCCGCTGCCTCCATACTTCCGCAATAATTTCGTCACAGCGCCGCAACCGCGCGCGCGATGCGTTCCTGTAGTGTGCTCGCCGTTCGAGCAGTACCCCTTCTGTTAAATCCCCGGCAAGTTGCCAGATAGTTCGGCCCAGTTCTACCTATTCCTGTACTCATTTTATGGAGCGAGAATGCTTATCTCCCAAGTGTGTTCGGCTGTGCGTTGCCGCCTGTCTCCCCGAAGAGTTACGTATGCGTTAACCATTCTTTCAATCCTGTTCACCACTTCAGCCGCTTCCGGTGCGACTCTTGTCGTACCCGCTGGAGGTGATCTGCAAGCCGCGATCAATGCTGCTGTACCCGGCGACACGATCATTCTGGAAGCAGGCGCTACTTATCGCGGGCCTTTCGTACTGCCCAGGAAGACGGGCGATGCTTACATCACGATCCAGTCTTCCAGAGCCTCCGAAATTACCGGACGCGTTTCGCCGTCGCACAGCGGTCTGCTGGCAAAACTACGGTCCAGCATCGCCGATCCGATCGTACGAGTCGCTGCCGGAGCACATCACTACAAGTTGATCGGTCTCGAGATCTCAACTTTCAGTGCAACAGATTTCATCTACGATCTTGTTCGGCTCGGCGAGTCGGTTCAATCCGATCTTGCGAGCGTTCCACACAATCTGATTCTCGACCGTTTGTGGATTCACGGATTTCCGACGCAGGATCTTCAGCGCGGGGTCAGCCTGAACAGTGCTGAAACGTCGATCATCAACTCTTACATCTCCGACATTCACAGCGTCGGCACTGAGACGCAGGGAATATGTGGATGGAATGGCCCTGGTCCATACCACATCATCAACAACTACGTGGAAGCTTCGGGCATAAACATCATGTTCGGTGGTGCACTGCCTGCCATCACCAACCTCGTTCCTTCCAACATCGAGATGCGTCGCAATCACCTGTTCAAACCGCTGTCGTGGAAAGTTGGTCATCCCACATACGCGGGCGTTCACTGGATGGTAAAAAACCTGCTGGAGTTCAAGAATGCACGTAACGTCATCGTCGACGGCAACGTGCTGGAAAACTCCTGGGCCGACGCGCAGATCGGCTATGCAGTGTTGTTCACGGTGCGCAGCGAGGGTGGCAGAGCGCCGTGGGCCACCGTGGAGAACATCAGTTTTACAAACAACACTGTGAAGAACACTGAGCAGGGCTTTCAACTCCTCGGCACTGATTACCCGTTTCAATCAGGCCGCGGTAACGGACTGATGATCGCCAACAACCTGTTCACCGGGATCACGAATCGCTTTCTAACGATGACAGGTTTCTATAACGTCACACTCAATCACAACACCCATTTTCAAAACGGCAATGTGACGGTGCTTTATGGTGAGCCGTCGATCGGGTTTGTATATACGAACAACATCACCACGAAATCGAGTTTCGGCTTTGCCGGTGATAGCGTAGCAGACGGAACTGCCGCCCTCACGACTTTCACGCCGGGGTTCGTGTTTCAAAGAAACTTGATCGCGGGCGCTAATTCATCTCAGTACCCGGTAAACAATTTCTACCCATCCTCGATCAGCGGAATTCTCGATTCAACGTTTCGAGTCGTTAACTCGACGTATAAATTTGCCGGCACTGACGGGAAGGATCTTGGTTGCAATATCGACGCCTTGAACGCCGCGCAATCCGGAGGCTCAACGCCCACTCCGACTCCAACTCCAACTCCGATTCCCACACCAACTCCGACGCCGACATCGGGCACAGAGTCGCCGAATAACACGCGCCTTCCACCGGCTACTCAGATTGTCGATAGCACCGGCGCGGTGTGGACGCGTACATCTAACGGATTAATCTTGCGTAACGGTGCGGGCACAAACGGTGCCGGTTCTCAAATCCTTTACTGCAATCGGATCGTGTATGTGTTTGGAGATGACTCGCAGTGGTGGCGCTGGAGCAGCCCCGGATGGGCACGGGTAGGAACTGTTGACCCTTGCGGCGGCGGCACGCCGTCTCCAACGCCCACGCCAACACCTTCGTCCGGCGACGTAGTCTTATGGGCCGCGGAAGCGCCAGCTCGAGTGGGCGCGTGGTCGGTCGTCTCCGACGGAACCGCCGCGGGTGGCAGGCGGCTTTTGAATCCTGATCTGGGAGCGCCGAAGCGTTCAGCGCCGCTCGGCGCTCCGGCCCACTACTTTGAAATGACCTTCAACGCATCAGCCGGCGTCGATTACCGTCTCTGGATCCGCGGCCAGGCACTGAACAACTTCTGGGGCAACGACTCAGTCTTCATACAGTTTTCCGACAGTGTGAATAGCAGTGGCAGCGCTGTGTTCCGAATCGGCACCACCAGCGCGACGGAAATGAACCTTGAAGACTGTTCGGGGTGTGGATTGTCAGGTTGGGGATGGCAGGACAATGGCTGGGGAGTCGGCGTGCTTGGTCCATTGATCCGGTTTGCGAATTCAGGCACGCACACAATTCGGGTCCAGGTGAGAGAAGACGGCTTCTCAATCGATCAGATCGTCCTCTCTCCTCAGGCATTCAAGAACTCGTCCCCCGGCCGCTTGAAGAACGACACGACCATTCTGCCGAAGTAGAAGTTAACCT